>CAKOKF010000076.1 GCA_934090775.1 uncultured Bacilli bacterium | reverse complement strand
TTAATTATTATATATATTATAGTATTTTAGGTTTTTTATTTGAAACTTGTTGTAATGTTTTTATAAGAAGTAATTATTCAAGTGGTATTCTTTTCGGACCATTTACACCAATTTATTTCTTTGGTTTTCTAATTATTATGTTTTTAGATAAACTATTAAAGAAGCAAGAGAATAAAAAATTTAGAGATTTAGTTTTCTTTATTTTAAGTTTTATTATTCTAACGATAGTTGAATTTATTGGCGGTCATATATCGTATTTCTTACTTGGTAGTGATAAATGGAGCTATGAGAAATGGCCTTTAAGTATTGGAAGATATGTTAATGTCTTAGTATCTTTAGGATGGGCGATAGGGTCCTTAATATATGATAAATTTTTCTTAAAGAAGATGAATAAAGTAATAGAAAAGATGCCTAATAAATTAACTTTTGTTCTTTGTTTGCTTTATATTATTGATAATTATTTATCTTTTAAAAATGGGTTTTAGCATAGACAAATATTTTTAAAATACATAGGTTATTTTTAGGAGGAGAAGAATTATGTTTTTTGATGATATAGATTTCTTAGTAACTGGAAAATTACCTAGTAATAATGATACTTTTAACAGTTCTAAGTTAGTTGACTGTAAGATTGGTTATGCTAGAGGAAATATGTTTAAAGATGAATATGTTCCTTATAAAAATTATAAAGCTAGAGAAGTTATTCCGAAAACTGAGGAAGAAGCTATGCTTTTAAAAATAAACGAAAGTGAGTTTGCTCTAAATGATATTAGTTTATATTTAGATTTACATCCTAATGATTATGAGATGTATAAAAAATTTAGAGAAGAAGTAAATAAATATAAAGATTATTTAAATAGATATGAAAGAATGTATCGTCCTTTAGAACTTACTAGTACTTATACTGATACTTATGATTATTATAAGAACCCTTGGCCTTGGGACAATGACGGAGGGATTAAGTATGTATAAGTATGAAAAACATTTAGCTTATCCAGTTAATATTAAGAAAAAAGATTTAAGAATGGCAAAATATATTATTGCTGGTTTAGGTGGTTATGCCGGTGAGTTAGCGGCGGCTTTAAGATATTTTTCACAAAGTTTTTCGATGCCAGATGCAAAGGGTAAAGCTTTACTTAACATGATAGCAACTGAGGAACTTGGTCATTGTGAGATGATTGCAACAATGTTTAGACAATTAATTAAGGGGGCAACTGTCGATGAGCTGGAACAAGCTGGTCTTGCCGAATATTATATGGATCATGGTAGGGGAGTTTATCCTGTAAATCCTTCAGGCGTACCATTTACTGCTAGTTATTTTGCTTCAACAGGGGATCCTATAGTCGATTTATGTGAAGATATGGCGGCTGAAGAGAAGGCGAGAGCAGGTTATGAAAATATGTTAAGTCTAGCTACTGATGAAGATTTAATCGGACCACTTTTATTCTTAAGACAAAGAGAAGTTATCCATTATAATCGTTTTAAAGAGTTATACGAATATTATAAAAGCCAAGATACTAAGTAATTACTTAGTATTTTTTATTTAATCAATCGTTAGACTTTAATAATTTAAAACATTCAAAATTAATATATAAGTTAATAATATTTTTATATATTTATAAAAAATGTGTTAAAATAACTAACGATTTAGATTTATAAAACTTACTAGAAAGGTTATATGGATATTAAAATAGGTGGTTATCCATTAGATAAAGAACAATATAAAATAGCTACTTCTAATGATAAAGAACTTCTAGTAGTAGCTGGAGCTGGGTCCGGCAAAACTTTTACGATAGTTGGACGTATTTGGTATCTTATTAATATTAAGAAAATTAAACCGGATGAAATATTGTGTATTTCTTATACGAGAGATGCTAGTGAGAGTTTAAAAAATAAAATATTAAAAGAATTTGATATTAATATGAATGTTTATACTTTTCATAAATTAGCTATCAATATACTTAGAGATAAAAATATCATATTTAATATAGCTAGTCCTGACCTATTAGAGTTATGTATTGAGGAATATTTAAGAATCGATATTTTAGGATACCCAGAACAACTTAAATATTTAAGATTTATTTTAAAAATAAATTGGCATAGCAAAAATGAATATTTAAAAGTTTTAGATGATAAAGTATATGAAATAAATAAATTTATAAAAGTAGTAGCAACATTTATAAAATTATATAAGTGTAATGGATATGAAATAAATTACTTTAAAGAAATATTAGAAAAGTTAAAAAAGAATATATTTAAAAAAATAGACTGTTATTACTTGTTAATCATCTTCAATATCTATGTAAAATATAGTAAGTATTTAATAGATAATAATGAATTAGATTTTGACGACTTAATACTGGAAGCTACTAAGTTAGTAAATTTTAGTACCTATATAAAAAAGTTTAAATATATTATTATTGATGAATATCAAGATAGTTCTTATATTAGATTTAATTTAATTAAAGAAATAGTTAATTGCAATGACAGTAATTTTATGGCAGTAGGGGATGACTTTCAATCAATCTATAAATTTTCAGGAAGTGATATCAGTTTATTTATAGATTTTAGGAAATATTTTTTAAATGGTAATATTTTAAAAATTCAAACTACTTATCGAAATAGTCAAGAACTAGTAAATATTGCTGGTGATTTTATTATGCAAAATAAAAAGCAATTAAAAAAAGAAATGAAATCTAATAGTCATATTAGTAAGCCAATTAAGATAGTTTATTATAACAATGAAAAGCAGGATTTTTATAAATTATGTTTATATTTAAAGAGAAGTAATAGCTGTAATATTTTAGTATTAGGAAGAAATAATAATGATATTAAGGATTATATAAACGACAAATTAAAATTAACAGAGGACAAGAAAATTATTTTTACAAAAGAACAAAATATAACATCTAGTAATAAAATGAATATTAGTTATATGACTATGCATAGATCAAAAGGATTAGAATGCGATGATGTAATTATTATTAACTTAAAAAATGACAAATTAGGATTTCCTTCTCAAATGGAGCAAGACAAAATTCTCGAATATATTCGTAAAGATACTAAAAAAGATTTTTTAGATGAAGAAAGAAGATTATTTTATGTCGCATTAACACGTGCTAAAAAAAATGTTTACTTGTTTGTGCCAAAGAAAAAGAGTTCTATTTTTATTAAAGAACTCCTAAAGAATTATAAAAATGACTTAGAAATTATTAAAGACTATTGCATTCTTGACAATTAGTATCACTTGAACATACCTGACAAGTAAAACGGCCGGTGGAACTTAATGCTGTTAGTTCAATGTCAAATTTATTTTTAGCGGTTGAATCAACACCATTTACAGGAATATGAATTGTTAATAAAGAAGGAACATTTTTTTTAGATGATTGCCCAACATAACTAACTGTAATATTTTGAACATCATAAGTTCCATAATTTAAATCCCATTTTTCCATAGCGCCACTAGGACCGTAAGCAATAAAGTTTTGATTAATATACAAATTTTTAACAGTCTCATCTTTGAACTTAAATTGATAACAAGTGTTAATATTTAAATTACTTTCAATACCTTGATCACAATTTTTTATAAAAGTTGTTAAATAATTTTCATTATTTATTAAATCTCCTTGTATAACATTTATTAAAGATGCTCTTGTAAGGCTATCAGTATTTCTTTTATTACTTAAAATACCTTCATTTTTTAAATCCGATAATAAATTAACAACGAAAATCATAACTATTGATATTAAAACTAGACTTACTAATACTTCCATTAATGTCATACCTTTTTTATTCATCATTATTCCTCCGTATGTAATTTGACACTATTAAAATAACTTTTGGTAACTTGACGATAACATTTATCTTGTTCTAAAACGTAGCTATTTGGACATTTGCCATCTTTGTCCAAACTTTTAGACTTTTTATAATCAATATAAGAATCTTGATATTCGACAATTAATCGGTAGCCATCACCAGTACCAGATAAAGTTCGTAAATAGTAATAGGCATTAGTATTTTGAATAGCATATAAGTCTTCCATACTAGTATTACCTTGACAAACATATTTACCGGTTTTACTTATACATTGTTTTAAATCATTAACATTATAGTAAGTTATATACATATTAGCAACATTTAATATGTGTTGACCACTTGTAGTTTCTAAAACTTTGCTACTAAATATTAGTTTATCATACTCGGTTGAACCTTCAATATTTATTTTTGAAGCATCATATAAAAAAGTGTTATCAGGACGAAGATTTATTATCTTACGGTTAGCATCTACTAAATAAGATTTTATATAATTATCTATATCTAGAGAGCTTAAATAATCTTCAATTAGATAAGTACGATAAAGATAACTAGTATCATCAAACATAGCTCTTCTTTTTTCACTTAATAGAACTCTAGAAAATGTTATATAAATAGTTAATAAAGTAGTTGTTAATATTGTCATAACCATGATAGTTTCTACAAACATAAATCCTTTT
>CAKOKF010000075.1 GCA_934090775.1 uncultured Bacilli bacterium | reverse complement strand
GCTTTTTTATAAAATTCATAAGCCATTTCGTCTGTTACTTTTCGAGGATTTTTGACTATAATTTTATTAGTTCGATAGATAGTTGTCGCTCCTTCTATCTTCACAACTTCAGCATCTTCAGGAATTTCAACATCATAAATAGTATCGCCTCTATGAAGCCACCTTAAAATGCAATCTTCAGTTGTATAATTAAAGCCACCAAACTCTCGGCCACTCGAAGCTTTAGGATTCCAATTATTAGCAATATTAACTTCATTAATCTTATATTCGTAATTGGCGCCTTTATTTCCAAACATTACTTTTACAAACTTTGTCATAATTAGTCCCTTTCAACTATATGAATGTTTTTATTATGTTCTAAAATTAAATCCTTATTCGACATAGGTGAAATTTTATAGTTATCTAAGTCTTTTAAAGATATCCAATAGAATGACTGAGATATGTTATCGTGACATGGTATTGACTCACTAATAGCCTCACCATCATATATCGCTTTATAGCAAAAACAATACTGTGTTATTTTTTTATGCTTAGATTCCACAAAATTTTCTTGAATGCAGCAAAAGTCATAATCTAATGTCCAGCCTAATTCTTCTTGCATTTCTCTTATAATAGCATTTTTACTATCTTCAAAATGTTGAATTCTTCCACCTGGTAACATATAGAAATCCCTTGTTTCATCCGCTTTAAATAGTAAAACTTTTGTCTTATCTTTATTATAGATAATCGCACTACATCTAGCATTGAAACGATAATCATCACTTGCAAAATCAATATTCATACTCTCGCCTCCAGTTTGATTATATCATCGATTATTTTGAATTTTATCAATTGTAACTAATTTTATTTTAATTTGACATATTATTGTAAACAAAAAGAACTTAACTAGTGAAGTGTTTAACACGTTTACAACACTATTAAGTTCTTTATTATTTAATTATTTTTTTAAAGTTATTTTTAATTCTTTTTCAAAGCCATTACGGTTTATTTTAACTGTTACTGTATCACCAACATTATGACGATATAATTCGTATTTTAATTCAGCGGAACTTGATACTTTAACATTATCAAATTCTAAAATGATATCTTTTGATTTTAAACCAGCTTGATCAGCAGAGGAACCGCTTTCTACTTCCATAACCATTACACCACTAGTAACATTATCAGGTATATTCATGCGATAATAAGATTCAGCTACCGATAATTCAACCATACTAATTCCAAGTCTTGGTCTAGTAATATCTTCGCCATTAATGATCTTATTAGCAAATGAGATAGCATCTTCAATTGGAATAGCGAAGCCCATTCCTTCAACACCACTTGATACTAATTTCATGTTAGTTACGCCAATAACTTGACCATTACTATTACATAAAGGTCCACCAGAGTTACCACTGTTAATTGCAGCATCGGTTTGTAAAACGCGCATAATATAATCGCTAGAAGTACTATTAGTAGTAGAAACAGCAACCATTCTATCTTTACCAGAAAGAATACCTCTTGTGACAGTCCATGAATAAGTAGAACTATCAAGTGGCGCACCTACAGCAAATGTGGTATCGCCAACACGACCATCAGTACTTGAACCAATCTCAGCAACGGTCATATCTTTAGATGATGTAAATGATAAAACAGCTATATCAGCATATTTATCGCCACCAACTACTTCAACCTCAGTGTTAGAATCATCAGTAAATACAACTTTAACTTTAGAAGAGCTTTCAATTACATGATAGTTAGTCATTACATAATATTTGTTATTATCTTTTTTAAAAATAAAGCCGGTTCCCGTAGCTTGAAGTTTATTACTACGATAATTTTCAACTACAACTACTGAATCATAAACTTTCTCTACGGCATCAGCAATGCCATTTTCATTAACAGTGACTTCTTTTTCTAATTTATTAACTACGGTCATGCTAGGATTTATTTTCATTACTCCGTACATGCCAGCAGCTCCAACACAAACTAAAACGATAGCAAGTAATATTTTATTCCAAATATTGCTTTTATTACCTACTACCTTGGCATTAACAACTCTTTGATCATTCATTATATATCCATCCTTACTATTTCTTTATAATTTTTGGGAAAACCGATAGCATCCATTACTTTATCAATACTGATATGTTGTAATTTTCCCTCTAATATGTCTAGTTCATAAGATATCTCATTTACTAACATTCTAAAATCTTCATTTCTTAGTATTTGCCTTAAAATGATAATTAATGCAAATAAATCATCTTTTCCATAAATATATTCCCCATTCATCTTAGGAATATTTAAATAATAATGATATTTATTATCTTCAATTACTCTTTGGGAACGATGATCAAATAAAATATCTTCATGAGCACACAAATTACGATAATTAGACATTATTGGAAAGTATTGACACAAATCTTCAGGATTTAAGTTATAAATAGCTGCTATATCTTTTTGGTCTTCGGGTTTTAAAATACTAAATAATTCGGAAATAATGCCAAAAGATAATACTTTAACTACAATCCATAATGGTACATAGCCATAATTCGTCATATAGTGTTGCGTTGCGGCATGCTGTCCCCCATTAACTCTAATCTGTCGTTGCATTTTTTTTAATAAATCATTTACTTGTTTTTTCTTCGAGGCATCCGTATTAAAGTTTTTTGGATTTAAATAATGTTTTTCTTTAATGCCATATTTTTTAGATAATTGATAAGACATAATACTTTTAGCATTGTTTTCTACTATTAAGATGTTTTTAAATATTATGTTACGTATTTGTCTATCAAAATTAAACATTGCATACAGTTCACGGAAATTTGTACCATTAATAAAAGTTCGATCTCTTTCACTTTTTATGAACAGATGACGATATCCCATAAGAAAGAAATAATTTTCGCGTAGGAGGATGTCTTTTGCATAATCTATATCGTCTATTATTAGACCTTTTTCCTTTAGAATATCGATTTGTTCATCAATTGTCTTAAATGTCTTTTGTCTGGACGCCATACAATTCACCTATTATTAAATTATATCACACCTGACAGTCAAATGATATCTAAATTAAGTGGTATTTTTGTAATTAATTTGTGAAGTTTAAGTGAAATAAAGAATTAATCCTTCAGTTAAACTTTGAGCAATGGCTTTTTGATAGGTAGATGTAATTAATTTTTCTCTTTCTTTTTTATTAGAAATAAAACCGCATTCAACAAGAACGCCTGGGATTTTTAAACGTCTATACATATATATATTAGGCATTGGTTTAATACTTCTAGGATAACTTATTTTATTAAATTGTGATTGAAGATCTTCGGCTAGTTTTTTATTATCCTCACCATAGTAAAATATTTGACCGCCGTAATAAGAGGAATTTTCTAAATAGTTAATATGGATTGACAAATAAACATTAGCATTAGAATTATTGATTAAATCTATCCGGTTATCAAAATCACTTTTTTTCCTTCTACTAACATTAGGACTTGCTAAATCGTAGTCACCTTCACGGGTTAAAATGACACTAGCACCATTTTTAGATAATTCTTTTTCTAATTCTAGACCTATGGCTAGATTGAGGTCTTTTTCTAAAACATTTTGATAACTAGTTCCTGGATCATCGCCACCATGACCAATATCTAAAATTATAGTTTTTCCTGTTAATGGTAAAGAAGCTCGTACACACGTTAAAGATAATAAAAAACATAAACTTAATATTAAAAACTTTTTCATATTAAAATTTATGTTTAAAAATATTTTATTATTAATTAATTATTCAATATTATCGATACTTACTAACTCTTGCTTATCATTAAAGATTAATTTAAAGCATTGACAATAATTCCATTTGCCATCAAAGAACACTTTATCTTTAAACTTATAGTCACCATTAAAATCAACATCACACCATAAAGTAAGTAATGAAGCAAGCGCTGTAGAATGACCGACTATTAAGATTTTTTTATTTTGATAATTATTTAAAATTTTATCAAATGCTTCTTTTTCTCTTTGAATCAACATATTTAGTGACTCGCCATTAGGCATACGATAATCAAAATCAGCATATTGTTTATTTCCAAAGCCTTTTGGTAATTCGTCCCAACTTTCAACCCCAAATTTTCTTTCGCCAAAAGATTCAATAATATTTATTTGTTCATTTGTAAAATATTTAGCTGTAGCTATCGTTCTTACATAATTTGAAGAAAAAACAGCATCAAAATTTTGCATTTCTTTAATTTGTGATTTTTTATAAGCAAGTTTTTCACCATTTACACTTAATATCATTTTCTCATTTTTAACCTGTAATGAATCATTATTCTCGACATTATTTACTTTTAAAGTTTTAGAATGTCTTAATAAATATACTTCTATCATTTGTTACCTCTATTCTATTTCTAAAAAAATAATACCACAAATAATTTTATAAAACCACATATTGTTATATCCTCATTAGAAAAGCCGATCTTTTTTAACTATTTTAAGATGCAAAAAACCTCATAAACACTTAAGTCTATGAGGAATGAAACTATTAATATATTATCTCTTAGAGAATTGTGGAGCACGACGTGCTTTTTTAAGTCC
>CAKOKF010000074.1 GCA_934090775.1 uncultured Bacilli bacterium | reverse complement strand
CTCCTCCTGCATTTATGTGATTAGACAAAACAATAACATCTTTACCATCGCCATAGAAACTTAAAACTTTATTAACCCTATCAGTTGGATTTAATGTTACATCTTCAGTTCTTGTCATTTGATTAGGTATTCCTAATTCATCAAACCTATGTTTCATATATTTAGAAATCTTTAAAGTTAGATCTTTTTCAATAATACCATTACCACTAGCGCCCTGATCTTCACCACCATGTCCAGAATCAATAACTATCTTTTTAGACATATTTATCACCTAAAATATAGTATGATTAAAGATTAAAAATGTCATTAATTGAGTTTAAAAAATCAAAAAATAATGTTATTGAAAATAAATTAAATTTTAAACTTCTATTTATTGTCTTGTTTCTTACTTATTTTTTTACTATATTCTAAAATAAAATACTCTATTAATAAATCTTTATTTTAACTGTATAGAAAAAATAAAATCATCGGCTAATAGAACAATGACTGATACTATTATTAAGAATTATTTAAATGAATTAACTAATCAAGAAGAAAAAGAAATTAGTGAAATTCAGTACCGTTTTATTTGGGATTTTTAAAAGTATTATCAAAAATATTTATTTAGTAGTCCTAATGAATATAAATTTGATTTTTCGGATATGATTTACTATGCTAATAAATATATTAGTCGCGCCAATGATAAAGAGTTAAATTTTAAATATCTAGTTATTGATGAGTACCAAGATATTTCTCAAGATAAATATAATTTAGTTAATAATATAATTATTAAAAATCATGCTAAGATCGTGGCAGTTGGTGATGATTGGCAATCTATCTATGCTTTTAATGGTTCTAAAATTGGTTATATATATAATTTTCAAAGATATTTTCCTTATGCAAAGACGCTATATATTTCTAGGACATATCGTAACAGTAAAGAATTAATAGATTATAGTGGCACGTTTATAATGTAAATCCTAAACAAATAAAAAAAGAATTAATATCTACCAAAAATATCGAAAATTCTATTCAATTTATTAGTTTTGATGATGAAGTCGCTAAAGTAAAAGAATTAATTGTAAATATATATTTACTTCATCCCAATTATAAAGTTTTAATTTTGGCAAGAAAGAATAAAAATATAAAAGAACTATTTAATGATGAAGATTTTATTGATAGTGTTGGTACTAAAGTAACATTAGCTGGCTTTGAGGACATTAAAATCGATGCTTTGAGTATACATAAATCGAAAGGGCTTACCTATGATGAAGTTATTATAATAGGGTTAGATAGAGATTTTCCTATTGGTTTGAGAAATAATTTTTGGTTAGAAGAATTATTTAGACCGAAAGATAACGAAGAAAAGTATGCTTATGCCGAAGAAAGAAGAGTATTTTATGTTGGATTAACTCGTACTAAAAATCATGTTTACTTATTGGTTAATCAAGACGTATCTTTAAGAAGTCCTTTTATAGATGAATTATATCAAATTATAAAAAAAGAAAAGCAATATAAAAAAACAAGATAATAAAAAAATTAGTTTTAAATATTTTTATTTACCAAGAAATACAATTAACTAATTATTTTTTTCTTATCTTTTTAAATGGTATGCTTACTTTCTTCATCGTTTTGGACTTCATTTTTTGCAATTGATATTGGATATCGTTGAAGTGCGGCAAAATAAGCATTGTGTAATTTAGGATTTTGTTTTAAAAATTGTTCTATAATTTTTGGAGAAATATTAGGTAAGTATAAATATTTAAGATTATAGGGTTCACTTAAAACGCAAGTGTAGTCTTTGATATCAGCAGCGGTTATTTGTAAACTTGGAAGTTGTAATTCTTCCAATGCACTACTTTTAGCCAAAAATCCTTCATTTGCTTTTTGTAATTTCGGTAAGTTTATTTTTCTTATGTTACTGGCTTCACCTAAAAAGGCTGTACCAGTAGAAACGAGATTTGGTAAATCTAAATCAGTAAGTGAATCAGCATGAAACAAAAATGAATGACCAACTTTATGTAAATTTGGAAAAAATATGGTACGAAGATTGTTATCGTTTGGCAAAAATGAACTGCCTGTTTGACTTAATTTGGGCAAATAAATTTGGTGTAAAGTTTCATTATCCATAAGAAAATTATCGCCAATTTTAGTTACATTAGGTATTTCAAGTTGTTGCAATTTATGATTTGTTCGCATAAAATTATCTTTAATTTCTATTAAGTTAGGATTTTTATAACCAATGATACTATTGCATTCATCAAGAGTTATTTCTATTTCAGTACCATCGACATTTATAATTTTAATAACCTTATGCTTGGCTCTATCCTTGGTAACGATTATTTGTCTAGCATGTTCTAGAGTATTATCAAAATCGTTTAAAAAATGATCAATTATATTTATTAATTTTTTCTCTTTTAAATCCAAAACGTAGGTGTCCATAAACACATATCTTTCTTTTTCTTTAGCAAATGTTTCATCAAGATTAAATATATTTAAAAACCGACCATTTATAAATCCTCTTCTAATTAGGAAATTATTTTCGCAAAAATATATTTGGTTATAATAATTATAGTAAAAAAAGTGATATTTTTGGTCAGAAGCCATACTATATTGTTTTAAGCCTAAAGTAGTCGGTTTTACATTAGTAATTTCTAAATTATAGTAATTTTCAAAACTATGTGTCAACCCAGGAATAATATTATCTAAATTATTAAAGAAAGTATCATCAGGATTTTCAACTATATGATTATAACGATTTTTAATAGAAACATTATTAAATTTTGGATCTTTAGAAAATTGAATGCTTATTACACTTGTACCATATTCGTCCTCACGACGAGGATTAGTAAATTTTTTTCTATTTAGCTCACTAGCATTATCTTTTATAACGAAAAAGACATAAAAACCACTTAGTCTATTGCCACTAAAAGTACATATTTCCTCACCAGGATAATAATACTTTTTAAAAGACTGAATTTCTTCTTCCGTATGGCATTCATACAAAGTATAACCAGCTTGTTTTAATAATTCAGCCGGCGTTTTATCAACGGTAATTAAATTTTCATTAGTATAATAAAAACCATAAATATAATTTTTAAATTCATTGATTTTATCTTCTTTTATCACTTCTCTAGCTAAAAATTTGGTTGGAGCAAAGTGTTCTTCTAAAATACTCAAAAGCAAACCTTCATGTTCTAAAATAGTTGGAAATAAGGTACGACAAAGGTGCATCGTCTCTTCACCATATATTTTTTTTATTTTTTTTAATTCATTATTCACTTAACTCACCACCTATCCATAATATCTTTGTAAATAATATTCATAGTCTTGGCCAACAACTTTTATAATATCATCTTTGATATCTTTCTTTTTGGTAAATTTTCCACCAATTAAACCAAATGTATAATTATTTGGTTCGTTTATAATGTTATCAGATAGATATAAATAATCATTAATTTGTGGTTTTTTATCAACTCCTAGAAATTCTAAATGTACTCGATATTCTTTTTTATTATCACTTAAAATATAAGCATACGGTTCAATTGATTTTATTAATAATTTAATCATTGTGTCTTCTCCCTTTTTACTTTATATTATTGTTTAATCTTTGAAAGTTAATATTTCATGCATGATTTGGGCAATATTTTTACAGGCTTTAGGTAAAAATTCATCATAGGTAATACGATTGTTGTTATTAGGGCAATCTGATATACTTCTTAGTACTAAGCATGGAACTTGACATAAGTAGCATACTTGAGCCACTGCGGCTCCCTCCATTTCAACGCATAAAGCTTTAAACTTTTGATTTATCTTACTAGCCATTTTGATATCAGTACAAAAGATATCACCAGACGCAATGCATCCTAGTTTATAAGATAACTTTTTTTGCTCTAAAACTTCAGTGCTGTTGATAACTAAGGATTTATCCACAGGTATAACATCACCAACATTGGGAATATATCCTTTTTTATGGTCAAAAGCGGTAATATCAAAATCATGCTCGACTAATGATGTTGATATAACAACATCTCCTACTTTTAATGATTTATCGATACCACCAGCAACTCCTATATTATAAATAGCATTGGGATGATAATTATCAATTAATATTTGAGTAGTCCTTCCAGCATTAACTTTGCCAACGCCACTTTCAACTAATACTATCCTTTTTTCCTTTAGATCTACTTCATAAAATGTTAGTTCATATATTTTATTTACTTTATCTACATTAAAATATTTTTTTAGAGCAGTAAGTTCTTCGTTCATAGCGAATATTATACCTATTGTTTCCATAAAATCACCTATTCTTATTTAATTATACTATATTTTTTCTTTTATTTATTAAAACTTTTGACAAGGACTTTTGATTATACAGCAATTTGTCAAAAAGAAAAAGTCCTAAATTTAATTTTTAGAACTTTTATCTATTTTTATATATCAATTTAATTTCTTACAATTAATTAGCTTTCTTTTTTTTAATTATTAACTTATCAGCACAAGCAAGCATACTTGGTAAAATAATAAGCATTAATAACATTGAACATAAAGTACCAATAGATATAGTCTTACAAATCATGGCTGCAATATGAGATGCAAATTGACCTACTATTAAGGTAACAATAATTAAAATAGAAGCACTAGTTAAAATAGTATGAATTGATTTATTATAAGAGTTAATTAAAGCCTCTTTAATATCCATAGTTCTTCTTGATTCTAAATAATATGATGTATAAAGGATAGCATAATCGATAGTAGCACCCATTAAGATACTTTGAACAATTAATAAGGCAATAAAGTATACAGAACCACCAGCAAATGTTAAAGTATCCATAGT
>CAKOKF010000073.1 GCA_934090775.1 uncultured Bacilli bacterium | reverse complement strand
TTTTATTTACTTAAAAGTTAAAAAAGAACTATACAGTCATTAGTTCTTCTTCTTTTTCTTTTTGTTTTTCATCAACTATTTTGTTATATTTATTAATTAACTCTTGAACATCATTAAGACTATTCTTTTCTTGGTCTTCTGGAAGTTCTAATTTTTTTATTTCGTTATTAGCATCTTGTCTAATGTTTCTTAAAGCCACTTTAGCATCTTCACTTAAAGCCTTAGCTTGTTTTACATATTCTCTTCTTTTATCTTCAGTTAAAGCTGGAATAGTAATAATTAACATTTCACCATTATTAGTTGGATTGATACCAAGGTTAGCAGCAATTATAGCATGTTCAATATTTTTTAAAGTACTTCTATCAAATGGTTTGACAAATAATTGTCTTGCTTCCGGAACAGTAATATTAGCAATACTACTAATTGGTGTTGGTGTTCCGTAAAAATCAACCATTACTCCGTTAAGCATTGATGGATTAGCGCGTCCTGCTCGAATATTAATATATCTTTCTTCAAGGTTTTCAATCGCCTTCATCATTTTCATTTCAAATTCATCTAAGTTCATATTGTTTTTTTAATCTTTTAAGATTATTTCCTTTCTTTAATTAATCTTTACAGTATCATTATAAGTGATATCCCCACTATTTACAAGCAAATTCATAATAGTATTACCGTATTTATCTATATATAATTCGTACGATTCGATAGTAGTATTTTCTTTATCTTCTAAATAATTTTCTTTAATTTTTTCAATATCACTATTCTTTATCTTATTAGCATTTTTAATTTCATCCATACTCATTATGTGACCATCTTCTTTACTAAAAGTATAGTATTTTAAAGTATTACTATCATCACTAGATGATATGTTATAATGTCCCTTAATTGTTCCTAAAGTAACATAATTATCACTTATTAAAATATCATACTTTAAGTAGTCAGCATTATATATTGTTCCTTCTTCTACCGCTTCCGTAAATTCTTTCTTTTCGATTTCTTCTTTACTATACTTCTTAATACTTTCTTTAGCCCTATTCATTTCTTGATTTAATTCTTCTTCTAATTTTTTGGCCTCATTACTATTTATATTAATATGAATAATACTATAGGTTAAATCTAAATCTTCCGAAACTGTATCACTATCCGTAAAATAAATATAATCTTTGCTATTATCAATTCTTATATCTTTGGTTTTTACGGTAGTTATCTTATTTCTATTTTTTATTAGATAATTACCACCTAGTAAAAGAGTAAAAACAATCAAAACAAACAAAGTTACACTAAGATAATTTTTTTCTTGCATTAGTTATAATCAGCCTCACTCAAATAAGTATTTATTTTATTATGAAAATTAGTAATCGCATCTTCATTCCAATAAGTATCAGTTCGCATATCAAACGAAACTAAAGAGGTTTCATCATCATAATTAACTATTTTCCCATCTTTAACAAAAATTAATGCTGGGGTAAATAAATATTCAGCGCCCATATCCGTAATCTTTAAATACTGGCTTAATAAATCTTCAATTTGACGGAAATTCTTAGTCTTTTTAGTTCGATCTTCAATAACATCATAATAATATACTTTTTCTATATTATTTTCTTTTAAAATGGGATATAACTGTTTAACATATTCTTGCATCCATGGGTTACTAGAAAAACCAACTAAAACTATTCCCGTTTCATTATTTAAAATATTTAAAACGCGGTTAGAGCCCACATAGACAAAAGGATTATCTTTTTCAATAGTCGTATATTCTTTACTAAATCTTTCAGCATCCGTAATAGTCGAACTAAAATCCTTTTTTCCTAAGTAAACAAAGCACCATATTAAAAGTGCAAATAAAACTAAATATATAAAATTTCTTGTTAAACTTTTCATTAACCATACTTCCTAATCTTTGAACTTAAAGACATAGCCTTCAATTTCGATATCATCATTTAAAGTAGCGCCCGCATTTAATAAAGCTTCTTCTACTCCCATTCCTTTTAACTTTCTCGAAAATCTAGCTACCGACTCATCTTCGGTAAATTTTGTCATCTTAAATAATTTACTAATTTCGGTGCCTTCTACTCGCCACATGCCATTAACTTTTTTGATGGTAAAAGGTAAAACATTTTCATATTTATAAACAACATGCGAAGCATAATCTTCTTCATCGTAAAGCTCGTCTTTAGGAGTACTCTCAATAATATTCATTAATTCTTCCATGGCCGCATCTATTCCGTCTTGTCTAATTGCGGAAATTGGAATGATTTTAGCCTCCGGATAAGCTTTCTTAAACTTTTCTAAATTATCCAAAGCGTCTGGTAAATCCATTTTATTTGCTAAAACTACCATTGGTTTTTTCGTCATCTTTTGACTATACTTAGCAATTTCCGTATTAATGATTCTATAATCTTCAATAGGATCTCTACCTTCACTGCTACCCATATCAACTACATGGGCTAAAACTTTAGTACGTTCGGCATGACGTAAAAATTTAAGACCTAAACCGACACCATCCGCCGCCCCTTCAATTAAACCGGGTAAGTCAGCCATAACAAAGCTACGATTATCACTTAGTTTTACAACACCTAAGTTAGGTGATAAAGTTGTAAAATGATATGCTGCAATCTTAGGCTTCGAAGAACTTATAACCGATAGTAAAGTCGATTTGCCAACACTTGGAAAACCAACTAAGCCAACATCAGCTAAAACTTTAAGTTCACATTTAATTATTTTTTCTTCGCCCGGTTCGCCATATTCACTTGTTTTTGGAGCTGGATTCTCATGGGTAGCAAAAGCCTTATTACCACGGCCACCACGACCACCTTGACATACCGTGAAACGCTCTTTATCATGAATTAAGTCAACTAAAACTAAATTAGTATTGGCATCATACACCGTTGTACCCTCTGGAACTTTTATTACGATATCTTTGGCATCAGCACCCGTACGGTTAGAGCCTTTACCATTTTCGCCTTTGTCACCTTTAACAATTTTATTATATCTTAAATCAACTAACGTTCTTAAACCTTTATCAACTTCAAAGATAATGCTAGCCCCATGACCACCATTGGCCCCATCAGGTCCTAAGTTAGGCATACACTTTTCATGATGAAAAGAAGTGCAGCCATCGCCACCCTTGCCAGCAATTAACTTTATAGTTATCTCATCTACAAACATTATAATGCACCTTCATTTCTTCTCTATTTTATCAAATTACTTATAGTATGTCTAATTAATTTCTTACTATTTACAAGATAATTAACAATCTTAACAAGCTATAATTTATATCTAATTTTTCTTAAGATTTAAAAAAACTATGCATTTACATAAATCTATTCATTTGACGCATAGTTTCTTTTATTTGTTTTTGTGAAGGTTTTCTTCCCATACTACTAAACATAACCTCAATCATTTTTTCATTTATTGGTGGATTCTTTTTCATTTCCTTTTGAACCATCTTTCTCGTTACAATAAAACCAATAACAAAACCAATGATAAGTCCTAAAAGAATTAATAATATATCGTGTAACATAATTATTCACTCCTCAATAAGGATTGTACTAAAAAAAGTATTTTTAAGCAATACTTTCTATCCAAAAATAATCTTGATTTTGAAAATCACAAGCAAAAAGATTACTATTTACTTTTAATTTACTAAAGAATTCTGGTTTAGCGGCCGTCGTTTCCATAATTAGATAAGCATTACCTATCTTTAACTTCGTTTCTTCATCATTATAATAATTATTATAAATATGGGTATTCATAAACTTGGTATAATGATCATTATTCCTATAACTTGTAAACAGATAATTATTTAACTCCAACTTATTAATTGGACTTACCATCTTTTCATACATATTTATCCCATATTCTTGTTCGGTTTCATTTAACATATAAATATTTTGAAAAGATTTAAACAAATTATATGGACACACTCTTGTTAATGTTTTAAATTCATTATTAATATTAAATATATAAAACTTTCTCAAAAATCATCACCTATTAAAAGTATATATTAATTCTTTTAAGAATTATGTCGAATTATAAGTTTTTAATTTTTTTTCTTACTAAAAAAATACATAGATGTACTCTACATATTTTCTAAATTTCTATATAATTATTAGTCTTATAAATTTTATCATCTATCTTAATAAAGATACTATATTTCCCCTTTAATCCTTCTTTATTAATATATCTTGTAATATTTATTCCTTCGGTAGTTTCTTCTTCCGTAAAAATATCTACACACAAGGCGGTATAAGGTTTCTTACTTATTATTTGATCATAATAATTATTAGTTAAATTATTTCTTAAAATAAAGCTAACATTTTCACCTTTTTTAAATTTACCACTTATTACTAATCTATCTTCTTCATTAGTTAAAGTAATATTTCTATTATTATAATCATCATCTATTTCTACTGCTTTAATAAATTTATTATCTTTTTTGCTTACTTTAGTTTCTCCTAGGCTACCTAGTCTTTTACCTAAAGTATTTTCATAATCATTTTCGGTATAAAGACTTAGTTTTTCTACTCGGTAATTATTAGTTGGTAATACTAACTCAAAAATAACTTTACCATTTAATACTTCAACAGTATCGCTTTTTAAAGTCGTATTATTAGAAAATCCAGCTGGTTGATTAGAGTTTTTACCATCTACATAAACAATTCCCCCAGAATGAATTATATAATGATTCTTACTTAAATAATCAACATCACTGATATATGGTGAATAAAAACTACTACCTCGTTCTTTGCCATATTCATATACTTGTTCGATAGTCATTTTATCAGTATCTATTTTATACATAACTCCCCTAGAATAACCGTTAG
>CAKOKF010000072.1 GCA_934090775.1 uncultured Bacilli bacterium | reverse complement strand
TACCATGGGTATTAACAATTTTTCCTACACATACATAATCATTCATAGTCATTTTTACTCATTTCATACATTATTATAGACGCGGCAATGCCGGCATTTAAACTTTCGGCATTAGGCGACATGGGTATATAAATATTTTGGTCAACAAATTTTTTTAAAGTATCTTTCATCCCCGAACCTTCATTGCCAATGATAATAGCATATTTCTTTGGAAATTTAATATCGCCAACAATACTACCATCGACAACATTAGTACCATAAATCGTATAATTATTATCTTTTAGTTCAGGTAAAAAAGTATTTAAGTCTTCTCTTAAGATATTTAACCTAAAAAGCATGCCTTCACTGGAACGAATCGTTTTATCGTTATATAAATCAACACAATCGTTGCTTAAAATAAGGGTATCTAAATTAAAGGCAACGGCACTTCTAATAATGGTTCCTAAGTTACCTGGATCTTGAATGTTATCTAAAATAAGAAGGCGTTGGCCATAGTTTAAGGTTGGTAATTTTTTAACTAGCCCCAAGAAGTTACTGGGACTTTCTAAAGAACTTATTTTATGCATTATTTCTTTAGTTATTTGATATTTATTTAATTTGTCATCTTCAAGGATACTAGCATCGATATTAGTATCTACTAAATAAACTTCCGTTAAGAAACCGCTTTTATAAGCTTCTTCAACTAGATGTTTAGTTTCTATGATAAAAAGACCTTCCTCATCACGGAATTTTTTATTTTTTAATTTATTTATATATTTAATTTTTTTATTTTCTAAACTAGTTATTATTTCCATAAAACGCCCCTCCGTTTTCTTAATTTTATCACAATTTTAATTATTTAAATACTTCTTTTTTGATTAAGTTATAGATTTCTTCATGAATATCTAACATGTCTTTTAAATGGTCTTTTTTAACACAGCTGATAATATGATGATGGTTAATAGCGGCGAGTTCTAGGTAAGTTTCTTCGCTATTTTTAATATAGAGAGGAGAATCTTTTGTGTCATCGTAGCCAATACGGCCTCTTTTTAATTCCATAACCATTTTATAAGGCATGTGTAAAAGAATAGTAAAGTCTGGATGTGGTAATTCTAAAAGATCGTATTCTAGAGTTTCTAACCATTTATAAAGTTTTAAGCGTTCTTCTTTATCTTGAATTTTGCAGCCTTGGTAGGCCATATTTGACTCAACATAACGGTCTAATATAACATCATAACCTTCTTGTAAGTAACTTTCTATCATTTTGTAGTTGTATTTGCGGTCAGCAGCATAATAGAGGGCCGCAACTTTAGGGTCAACTTCCGTTATCTTTTCTTTAAAGTATGAAGGGCAAATGTATTCCTTTCCCATATAAGGGCCGCCGATAATTTTACCGGTTGGCGAGTCGTACATAGGAAAAGCAAAATGTTCAACTTTTCTTCCTTCTTTACGAAGTCTTTGAACTAGTAAATGGACTTGGGTGTCTTTGCCAGAACATTCAGTTCCTTCGATTACAATGATTTTTCCGCGCATAACATCACCTTACCTACTTAATATATCACAAGTTATAGGCCTTGGCAATTATTAGAAAACTTTAGACTTTATAGAAAATTTCAAAAAAACTTAAGCGTTGTTGTTACTTAAGTTTTAAATTCACTAATAATTATGGTTATTAATTTTCCTTTGGCAAAGACTCGATTTCTTCAATTGATAACCCCGTTATTTTAGAAATACTATTATTGTCTAAACCAAGAGCCTTAGCATTTTTGGCGTTATTTATAGCGGTTTCTTTTGCACCTTGCTTTATTCCTTGCTTTATACCTTCACTAATGGCTTCTTTGCGGGCATTATCTATATCAGTATTATAAGCTAATTCCTTATAATTTTCTTCTTCATCAAATAATCTAATGTATTTATTAACATTTGATAATTCTTTGGCACGACTTACTAATTTTTCCGCTTCATTTTTAGGCATAATTGTATTTGACTCCTTATCCAATTCAAGAGAACTTTCCGTCATGAACATTCTACTTACTACGGCTATTTGTTTCTCCTGTTCACTGACATAATTATAACTCAAATCTAAGGCTTTGGCCATATTTACCTCGAATATTTTAACACTATCATCATAAATTTTCCCATTATCATAACGCATAGTAACCATTTTTACTAATTCACTTTTAGAATCATTAAAACTATTAAAATTTATAAGAATTGTTTGATAAGCTTTAACATATTTATTGTTACTAATAATAATGCCACTGCCAGCAACTTTGTAAGCATAAAAGACATTGCGCCATGGCATAGTTGGCGAAGAATTCATTTCTACAATGTACTTATCGGCATTATTTTCATCTTTAAAGCACTCCGCAATAATATCACTTTTACTCCGAGTATCTGTGGCAAAATTTTGTCTTAACTCATTGGGTAGTAATTTTACCTTACCCTTAACATCTTTAAGAGGAACATTATCAAAAATCGAAATAATAATTTCCAATAAAGGCATAGCTTCTTTAGAAATTAACATTTGCTCGAACATGACATCCCAACGCATAGGTAAAACAAAATCTTTATCCCTATTTTTTTCTAAAGTTTTTTCGATTTTTATTTTGCTTTTCACTTGTCGTCACTTCTCTTTCTATCTTGTTGTTTGTAAAATTAAACATACTTTCACCTCCATTCCTAAGAAGAGTATTATTTAACCTTCTAATTATATATATTGGTAATGAAAGTTTGATTTCCTTCAAAAGTTTTAATATTTTACTAAAAATTAACAAATTTTTAATAGATTAGACATTATATTTACATTTTTATATTAAGAATACTTTTCAGGGTGGGTGGATGGGGGAAGTAAGATTAAACTAAGAAAAATCAATAAAAAAAGAAGAATTTCTTCTTCTTAGAATTTAACTTTAACATTTTCGCGTTCTTCTTCAGTCGCATTAAAGTAAGCATTAGTTTTAAAACCGAACATACCTGCTACAATATTACTTGGGAAGACTTCTACTTTGTTATTATATTTCATAACAACATCATTATAGAATTGACGAGCATAAGAGATTTTATCTTCAGTTTCCGTTAAAGTAGATTGTAATTCTCTAAAACTGGTATCAGCTTTTAACTCTGGGTAAGACTCAGCAAGAGCGAATAATTTAGTAACAACTTTATTTAAATCGTTGTTGGCTTCCATTTTGCCTTCTGGTGTATCGCTTGATAAGTATTCATTACGAGCTTTTACTACGGCTTCTAAAGTATCTTTTTCATGAGAAGCATAACCTTTTACTGTTTCTACTAAGTTAGGAATTAAGTCAAATCTTCTTTTTAATTGAACATCAATTTGGGACCATTGATCTTTTACTCTATTACGTAAAACGACTAGTTTATTGTAAGTTGATCCTATATATAATAGAATTAGAACAATGATTATTAAAATAATCCACCACATATTATCCTCCTATAGATATAGTATAACATAAATTGTTTAAATATTAAAAAAAACTACTATTTTGTTATAGTAGTTGTAAAACTATTTAGTTGTTTCTTCTGTAGTTTCTTTATTTAAAACATCTTTGCCTTTGTAGAACCCACATGCCATACATGCACGATGAGGTTGGATAGTAGCACCACATTTAGGACATGTAGTTAATGCTCCAACTTCTTTTTTTAAGTGAGTACGACGCATTCTTTTTTTAGTTTTACTTGTTCTTCTAAATGGAACTGCCATAATTTCACTCCTTCCCTTCATCAAGTAGAGTTCTAAAACACTCTAATCTTGGATCATCTTTTTTGGAATTTTCATCTCTTACTTCCCAAAACTCGCCTTTTTTAGTTTTTACTTCATTATCTTTTGAAACAACGATGGGAACTTCCAGTACAATATTCTCCCATAAAACTTCTTTTAGGTCAAGACTATTTTTGGGCTTTTTGCCCATTTTTTCATCTTCATTGGAAAAATTTGCAAGTATTTCGTCTAAGTCGATGTTAAATGGATAATCAATTAGATCACCACTATAACCGTCTACTAAAGTCATATTGCCATTAACATTGCCAGCAAATATTACTTCTTTAGTTAAACTATAGTAGATACGACCACTCACATGGACGTTATCTAATTTTTTGATTTCACTAACACGTAAATATTCTTCATCAAAAGATATAATTGTATCTATAAGGATGCCTTGTTCGGTAATTTTATTTAAATCAAACTCCATAAACTATATAATCAATTAAATATAGTTAAATATTTAATTAATTTCTCCTTCGTAGTTAAGATTATATACTAAAAAGTTATTTTATGCAAGAGAATACTTGTGATTTTTTGTGGTTTAAGTTATACTCTTTTTGAAATTAAAAAAGTATTTTAAATTTTTAAAGAGAGGTTAAAAAATGAATATAATTGGTCTTGTTGCTGAATACAATCCCCTACACAATGGTCATCTTTATCAGATTAGAGAAATTAAAAAAATATTTCCTGATAGTTTGATTATTTTATGTTTAGGAAGTTATTTTACTGAACGGGGTGATATTGGTATTTTACCTAAGGAAGATAAAGTAAAGATAAGTTTAGAATGTGGTATTGATTTAGTTGTCGAACTGCCTATTATGTATACAGTGCAGAGTGCGGATATTTTTGCTTATCAAAGTATTAAGATTTTAAATAGTTTAGGAATTGATACCTTGGTATTTGGTAGTGAAAGTAACAATCTAGAACTATTAAAAGAATTAGCTCTTAAACAAGATAATATTGAATATCAAGAAAAAGTTAAAAATTATTTAGATAAAGGATTTAATTATCCTTCAGCATTAGCCAAAGCTTTAGAAGTTGAATTCGAATTTAAATCTAACGATTTATTAGGAATTTCTTATTTAAAAGCAATAAATAAAATTAATAAAAATATT
>CAKOKF010000071.1 GCA_934090775.1 uncultured Bacilli bacterium | reverse complement strand
ATCGCTCTTTTTTCATTAATTAGATGGACATTAGACCACTGTTTTTTGGTGGGAAGTTGTAATATCGCACTGACGGGGCCATTCCAGTTTTCCCCACTTTCATTATACTTATAAGTATTTTTACTAGGTTCTCCTAAAGTAACATTACTATAATAAATTAAAAGAGCAACATCACTAGAAGTATCAAATAAATAATAAAATCTTTCTTTAGTCGCATCGTATACGCCATCCCCATTAACATCACAATCAAAAGCATTTCCTGACTCTAAAGTTCCTAAAGTACCTAAAGACCCATAAGATATTATATACTTATTATCAATAGTAGTCCCAAGACCTTTACAATAAGAACCTAAACATTCTTCTTGATGAAGAGTAACTGCTCTTTGACAGATTGGCATTTTAAAATATATCTTAATATTACCGGTGACTTTCTTAATTATTAAATTATTATTAGTATAAGTATAATCATCCGGACTTGATAAGACTTTATTATCCATAGAAACATTTAAAACATTATCACTAGTATTAACAATATTAACATCTAAAGAATCATCTTCAATTACTTCTTGAGGTAAATTTTGACTATTATTAATATTATAATAAGTAACTGTAAATATTTGACCAAAAGCAAATTTTAAGTTAAAAGGCATATCTACATTTATATTACTATCATCTTTTAAAGACACCTTAATCTTTATTGTTTTTTTAACACCTAAAGTACATTCACTATCACATAACTTATCTTTTAGTTTATAATCTAACAATTCATATTCTAAGTTAGCATTATCTATTGTAATATCTCTTATACCCATGATAACATTTCCTAGATTATAAATTTCTACTTCATAGATAAGATAGCCCTTATTATTATTAAATCTAAGACTGCTAGAGACATTTGAAACATTATATTCATTATAATTACTAATTGCATCTTGAGATTCTAAAACACTGACATTTGTAATTCTAATATCTTTATCTATTTTTACATTTGCCCCAATATTTTCGATAGCCAAGTTATTTTGTAAAGCGGCAAAACCAATACTTAAAAAGACTACCAGAAAGATAATAATTAGATAAAAACAATTTCTAAATCCTTTTTTCATAATTTTGCCTTTTTAGTTGGTACCATCTCTTTTTTATTTATGGTATATAAATATAAATTATTATCTTTTAAGACATAGAAGTGAGCAACATCATTATTTTTTAGACGATAAAACATTATTGGTAATCTTAAGTTATCTCTTACATCAACTAATTCATTAAAGTTTTTAATCATTAAAATATCATAATCTTTAATGTTAGGAAAAGTTGTAGTTTCCACTATTAAACGATCATATTCTTTTAAAATCTTATTAATAAGTTTATCATAATCACTTATTTTTTTATTATATTTAAAAATATTTATTAAGGCTAACCATAAGAAAAAGGAAGAAGTTAAAAGAAGTAATGTTGCAATAACTAATTTAAAATAACTGTAAACGATAAAACATCTTGTGGCTATTATAGTATTTATATCTTTATTTAATTCTTGAGTATTTAATTTAATTTCAATAGCTTTTTTAGATAAAGGAATTTCTAGGGCAATTTGACCATAAGTTGGTAAAATGGAATAGTTATCATTTACTTTTTTATTAGCATTTAAATAAACTACTAAGTAACTATCCGCATCAACATTATATTTAGATTTAAATGTAGTAGCAATATTATTATAATATTCATAATCGACATCAATATTTTTCTTTAAGTTATATAAAGTATTAGGACCTATTACATCTGTAGTTTTAGGTGTAAGAACATATTCTTTTTCATAATATTTAGTACCAGTATCACTATTTTTGATAACTAATTTAGCAATTATTTCATATTCTACTTGTGATACCATATCATCTAAATTACCATTAAATTGATAATTAAAAGAAATAGGTATTTTCTTAATTAAACTGGCTACATAAGACATATTAGGATCGAGACAATCAACATCAAAAAAATCATTTTTATCTAAACAAACATTGTAAGATACATTTCCTGTTTCTTTAAAATATACTTTCTCTTTTTGCTTTAATTTTAAAGAACTAGTAAATAATTTTAAACCTGTAAAATATGTTAGAACAAAGATAATAATAAATAATATAATCCTTACTTTGATATTTGTTTGCTTCTTAGAATGTTTTTCCATGTTTACCACCTCTCATTTAATAACACGGTTGGATAGCCTATTAAAGGTAATTTAAATTTGACAACCCCAATAAACATATCTTCAGTTATTTTATATTTATCATAATCATTATTAGCATCACCTTTAGTATAAATAAAATATTCTTCATTAGTATTTATTATTTTATATACTCGGTGTACTACTACTTTACCATTATATTTATAAGCTAAGATATCCCCTATTTTTAAGTTAGTAAATTCTTTATCAACAATCACAACATCCCCTTTAGATATTTTAGGTTCCATAGAACCACTGGCAATAGCAACAGCATAATATCTAAAATAACCAGATACGCCATATACTAGAAGACTAGTAATAAGAATAACTGGTATAAATCCTAGGGTTTCTATTTTTCTATTGTGATAATAAGCAATATTTAAAGCCTCAGTTCGATCTTTTTGAAACCAGTTTTTTATATGCTTTAAAATAACTAAGGGTAATAAAAGAAATATTATGGAATATAAGTATTCATTAGGATTAGGAACTATAGGAAGTAAGTATTTATATAGATTTATAATTAATAAATAAATAATTATAGGTTTATAACCTACTTTTAAATCTAAATAAGTACATAAGATATTCTCGGTAATAGAAGGTAAGATATTAAGAGCTATTAATAAGAAAGTTTCTTTATTAAAGCCAATATTATGAGATGCTAAAACTATTATATTATCTATTAAAATAAAGAATAGACAAGCGAAGACAATTAAGTATTTAGATTCACTGGATTTTATGAGTAATTGATATCTAAGTAATTCTTTTATAATTATAAATATAGTTAAAGGTAATATAATATTTTTAAAAGAATTAAGAGTCCAATAGTTACCATTTTTAGCAAAACCAATTAAGATTCCCGATAAATAATAGATAAGAAAAAAAGCTATTAAAATAATAATTATCTCTAAGATAATATCTTTAGTATAACGGTGTCTATCTTTTTCAAAACCTAATAATAGATAGAAAATACCTAAAGATAATAAGAGTATTATGCTTAATTCGATGAGTCCTAATAATTTAAATTTTAATATATTTAAAATTAACATTAGACTTAGAATAAAGATAAATAATATTATTTTAATATAACTTTTTTTCATTTTGCATCTCCTGTCTTGAAGAGATTAATTTTAATCAGCCGAACTGTAATTTAAAGTGATGTTTCCAAAAGCAACACTAAAATCGCCATCAGTTCTTTCGGCCCCAGCTGCATATTCTAAAGTTACGGTAATCATCTCGCCAGTTTTTTTAGCCAAACTATGACCAGTAATAGATGCTTTGCCAGTAGCAGTTTCTAATTCATTACCAACTTTTACTTTTACTAAAATGTTTTCGCAAGCTTTTTGAACTAGCGCATCAGTAGTACCTTCTTTAGCCGTACAAACTTTAGTGGCATTGCTACCAGCAGCGTTGGCATAAACGATACTTTTTAGATAAGCATTTAATTCGCCAGCATTGTAAGCATAAAACTTGTATACAACTGATTGACCAGGTTCGGTAAATGTTGCACTTAAATTAGAAATTGTGGGATCTGCACTGTTATCAATAGTAGCATTAGTGGTAACTATGCTATTAGGAGTGGCTGTTGGGGTAATTTCCGCAACAGTAACACTATCGATTGAGCTTGAAAAATCAACATTCAACGTACTGCTATCAGGTTTTACATTAGCACTAGCTTGGATGTTTAAAACATTTGAAAATGAGGCAAAACCAATTGATAAACCTAATACGGCTACTACTAAAGCCACTATAGCGATAACTTGAGCATTTCTATTCTTTTCCATTTAATATCCTCCTACCTTAATAAATTATAGCATACAACTTTTTGGTAAGCAAGAATTTTGCTAGTTAGCTAGCATTAAAAATCCTATCATATTTCTTTAAAAAGCCTTATTTTTTAATAGTTGGTTCATAGTTTTCCACAAATTGAACTAAATTATCAGCAGCCTCTTCCATGTCATCACGCAATTTTATAAACTTTTTTTCATTTGATAAATCGCTAACAAAAGGCAAATAAACTTTTTCCATATTAGTCGCCAAAAACTGGGCTTGCTCAGGTCCTAAAAAATCTATCCATTCGTTATTACCAGTAAACTGTGAAGTTTTAATCACCTCTAAAAGGTTAGGTATTCTATCTAAAAGCTCGATAATTTGCACTAAAATAGGATAAGTTGTACCCTCAAAAGGTTTACCCATCATAATAGTCATAATTTGTTTTTCATCATAGCTATTTAAGCCTTCTTCAAACCCCGTATTATCACTTTTAACTTCAACAAATTCATTAGTAGATTTATCTAATTGGTAATAATCTTTAATTAAACCAGTAGAATTAATTAAACCATCAGGGGTAATCTCTAATTTTTTATAACCTTTAATAGCGTGGCATATTTCATGCGTTAAAGTGGCTAATTTTCTCTCATCGTTAAAATCAAACTCAGAATCGTAAGTTCTAATATAAATAATGGACTTTAAAACCACTTGCATATCTCTTAACTTAATATCATTTTCATAGAAAGCACCGGCTAAAAACGGAACATTTATATCTTTTTGACGATTAAAATACTGTTTTAAAAACTTATTA
The DNA here is from genome assembly GCA_934090775.1 of uncultured Bacilli bacterium. Taxonomy (GTDB): domain Bacteria; phylum Bacillota_I; class Bacilli_A; order RF39; family UBA660; genus CAG-605. The sequence goes on along the minus strand of CAKOKF010000071.1, from coordinate 178 downwards.
CAATCTTCACCTTTTTCTTGAATATGAATTTCACAGCTAAGTAAAGCATTATAAATAATTTCTCTTTTATCTTCGCCATAATAAGTAATTAAAGCCGGAAGCAAAGCCTTTAAATAATTTTCTAGCTCCAAAGAATAACCATATTTTTGACTTAATTTTTCAACAAATTCATTAATAC
>CAKOKF010000070.1 GCA_934090775.1 uncultured Bacilli bacterium | reverse complement strand
GAATTAAATGTGCTACTCCACATAAAAATGTGATATTAGCACATCAAAACTACAAGTATATTATATTATATTTTTTTCACTTTTTTAATAAAAATATACTTTTAGCTGATGATGTAAACTTTGTTTTAAAAAACATTATAAAAAAATGAGGTTTTAAAAATCAAGGGTTAAAGAAATTATTTCCCTTGATTTTTTTAAAATTTTTGCAATAGCAACGTCTTTTCATTTAAAATCATATTGTCAATCAGTTACCCCTTAAATTCTAAAATATTAATATTTTAAAACCAATAATGATTAAAATAATTCCCCCTACTACTTGAGGTTTATTAGCTATTTTACTACCAAAATAATTACCTAAATAAGGACCTATAAAACACATAAGAAAAGTTACTAAACCAATTAAAGTAAGAGAAATTAACATATTAACTTTTAAAAAAGCAAAGGAAAGACCAACTGCAAAAGCATCTAATGAAGTAGCTATTCCTAAGAAAAATAAATTTTTAAAATTTATATTATAATTTAATTCTTCTTCTTTACTAATTAACATATTAATACCAATTAAACTTAAGATTAAAAAAGCTATAAATTTAGTAAGAAAAGTTACTTGGGAATTAAAATTATAAGCGACAAGAAAACCTAACATTGGCATTAATACTTGTAAAATACTAAAAGTTAAAGCTATCTTTAATTTATTAAGAAGACTAAGATATTGATACTTAAGTCCTAATGTAATAGATACCACAAAAGCATCACTAGCAAGTCCTACTGCGATCATAAATAGTTCTATTATTGTCATATTATATTTTATTTATTTTTTTCCCTTTTATTATTGTTAATAAGTTTTCTAAAAAAGTTTCCCATAGATTAGCTTTTTTAATATCATAAGATATAGTTACATCTTCTTCTCTCACTATTAAACCTTCGTTATCTAAAATTTCTACTGTTCCTACTTTAGTCCCTGCTTTAATAGGAGCGGCTAATTTTCCTACTTTTAAATTATATGTATAATTTGGTAAATCTTTTTCTTTACTAATTAGTTCTGTGACAGGATTTTTAACTACTATTTTAGCTAGTTTTTCTTTACTTTTATCAATATAAATGGTTCCTAAGTCTTGATTCTTATCTAAAATAGTATTAAGTTTAAAAGAATTAAAAGCATAGTTTAGCATATTAGTTGTTTCACTACTACGCATATCGGTTGATGGTTCTCCCATAACAACGGTTATATAACGCACATTATTTTTTTTAGCTGTTGCGGTTAGACAATAACCGGCTTCTTTGGTATAACCGGTTTTTAAACCATCTACTCCTTCAAAAAATCTTACTAATTTATTGGTATTAACAAGCCAAGTTCTTGAACCATCGGGTTTATTAAAATAATCTTCATATATAGACGTATAATTTAATATTTTTTCATGATCTATTAAATTAGCAGCCATAATAGCCATATCATAAGCAGAACTATAATGATCACCAGCATGAAGTCCATGAGGATTAACAAAATGAGTATTAGCAAGACCTAAGTCTTCGGCTTTTTTATTCATCATATCAACAAAGTTTTCTACACTACCACCAATATATTCTGCTAAAGCAATGGCGCCATCGTTAGCAGAGGCTATACTAACTCCTTTAATTATCTCTTCTAAACGTATATTACTACCCGCTTCTAAAAACATTTGTGATCCACCCATATCCGCTGCTCTTTTTGAAATATTAACCATATCATCTAAAGTAACTTTCCCATTATCAATAGCTTCAAATGTTAATAAAAGAGTCATAATTTTGGTCATCGAAGCTGGTTCTAATCTTTCATTACTATTCTTTTCAAAAATAACTTTACCTGTAGTTGGTTCCATTATTATAGCGCTTTTAGCATTACTGGCTAAATCAATGGCAAAGACGGAAAAAGGACAAAGAAATAAGACTAATAAAAAACATATTTTTTTCATAATAATTACCTCTATTAAAATTTATGAAAAAAAGAAGACTTTATTACTTTAAAATGTCTTCTCATAAAAGGTTCTATTATTAAATAATTTCTAATTAATATTATATTCCATCAACAGCGTTTTCATATAACCAATTTTTTAAATCGGTCATATCATTTGTTTCATAATAATTAATAAGATATCCTAAGTATTCAGCAATTTTTTCAACTGGAACAGAAATAATTCCTTGACCATTTCGTATCATTTCTTTGTTAGCAACTATATTGGCAACTCTTTTATTTCCATCTAAAAACATTTGACTTCTTTGGATCCAACAAAATAGAGATAAACATCGATCTAATGGATTTTCTATTTTTAATAATTCCTGTAATTCTAAATCATAATTACATTCGCTTGGTAATTTTGGTCGCCATGAAGTACCCGTAATACCTACACCTCTATCTCGAAAATCACCCAATGGAAAAATATTTTGGCCTTTACAAACTTCAAAGTGAATTTTCTTTATATAATCTATATTAAGTTTGGCATCTAAAGAGTCCATAACATAAACCCATGCATCTTTTAATCCTTTTAATTTAAGCATATCATCGACGGAAATTTTACCAGTATTAACATTATTCATAAAAGCATATGTATCAGCAAAAGTTACAGCAATTCCTTCTAAATTAGCACTTCTATAAATATTATCTACTAATTTCCTTTTTGCAAAAAATATGTTATCTTCTCTCGACATATTATATTTGTTATTCATCTTGATTTCACCTCTACTCCATTTTACTATAAACAATTTTTAATGAAAAGAAAAAACTTAATACTAAAAGATTCTTTTATACTTTTCTCCTAAAAATTTTAGATTTATGTTACAATAAAAAATAGAAAAACAAATATAAACAAAAGGAGTTTTAAATACTATATGGATTTTTAATAGTATTTAAGTAATTTAATGTATGAATGACAATAATAAAAAAAATAATAATCAAGAATTACCTAAATTAAAAGATGATAAAAAGAATAAAACTAATAAAAAAGATATAAAAACTGGTACTAAGAAAGTTGCTAAAAAAACGACTAGTTCTAAAAACTCTACAACTAAACCAACACTAAAGAAAAAAAATACTACTAAAAAGCAAACCAGTAGTACTAAAAAGATTAATAAAACTCAATCTTTAGAAAAAAACAAAGGTACAAATAATATTATAAATAGTATTAATTCTAAAGATGAGAAAGAAATAAAAGCAACTAAAATTAATAATGAAAATATTGATAAGAAAGAAGAAATAAAAGATAAACAAGTTGCTAAAGATAATGATACTATAAAAGAAACTACACCTAAAAAGATAAAAAGTCCTAAAAGTAAAAAAGAAGTTATTAAAGAAACTACTAAAAGAATACCTAATGAAAAAATAATTATTAATGATAATAATACAGCAAAAGATAAAAACTTTAAGAATGAACTAAAAGATATAAACAGCAATAAAGAGTTTGCTAAAGCTATATGGGATACTGATGATATAACGAGCGCTATTAAGATAGAAGAAAATAACCAAGAAAAATTAAATAGTGAGATTGATGAATTATTAATTAAAGAAAGAAAATATAACTTTTTTGAACCTTTTATTGTTATTATATTACTTATTCTTTGTTTCTTAGGACTTTACTTTATTTTATTTACTAAAGATAGTGCTATTATAAATAGTGCTCTTACTAATGTTAATACTAATCTCACTAATACTTTAACTGAATTTAATACAATAAAAGAAGAATTAAATAAGGGAATAACAGGGATGGCAACTCTTGATACTACTAGTAATGATTATGCTTCCTTTAAAGATTATACTTATAATTTTAATCTATATAATAAGAATAATAATTACTATGGTGATATTGAACTTAAGAAAGAGGATAAAGATATTATTAATACATATAGTTATCTAAATAAGAATCTTTATATAAGTACGCCTTTATATTACTATCCTATTCAAATTAATAATCCTATTAAAGTTAACCCTTTAAGTATTAATTATAGTAATTTAAATAATAATATTGAAGTTATTAAAAATTATTTAATTAATAATATTAAATATACTAGTAGTAAAAAAGAAAAAGAAGATTTAAATGGTGAAAAACTGAATGTTTTAAACTTAGAATTTTCTGAGTATGACTTTAATAATAGTATCCAAAGTATTTTAAATGCTATTGCTAAAGATAGTGAGTTATTAAAATCAATAAGTAAGAATTTGGGGCTAGATGAAGTTACTGTTAATGACTTATTTAATACAAATGTTAATTTTAAAGGTAATTATCAAATAAAGATTTATACGAAAGGTATTTTACAAACTTTTTATGGTATTAAAGTTTATAATGATGATAAAGAGATATTAGAATATTTAACTGATGGTAGTACAACTTTAAATATTTATGATAAAAAAAGATTAAGCATTAATCTTAGTGATAATAAATTATTAATTTATGTCGATGATATTAAGTTAATTGATATTAAGAGTAATAAAAATAAAAATGATTTAATTAATTTAGATTTTCAAGTTAGTAATATTTTAAATAATTATCAAGGTAGTTTAATACTTACAAAGTATGATAATAATAAAGGAAATTTCTTATTTAGTTTTAAAGATACTAATAATAATGATATTAATATGGAAATAAAAATGGATTTAAGCTTTGGTGAAAATAAAGATAATACGTTTGATTATACTGATGCTATCTTACTTGATGATATTACGGAAGATGAAATAAAAGATATGAAAAATAAACTTATAAATGCTATTTGGGAACCAGTAAATGGTCCTGATAATACGACTAATAATGATACTGAGTAAGTAAAAAAAATGACTGTTAGAAACTTAAAATAATTCTAACAGTTTTTTTGATAATAGAATTTAAAAAAATAATGACTAAATTAAGAAAAGATTAAAGATTTTTAGGGAAATATGTAAATTTTTGAAGGAAATTAGACTTGGGTTACCAATATATATAATTAGAAGGATAAATAAATTCTTCTTAGAAGTGGAGCTT
>CAKOKF010000069.1 GCA_934090775.1 uncultured Bacilli bacterium | reverse complement strand
TTATATAACAGTTGGGGGATTATCAGAAGCAGACTATCCTGGTATTGATAAAACTATAATATATTTCGATACATATAGCCATAATTATGGAAATGGCAACACATTTGGTGAGCAAAGAGATTTATTGACTAATGTATTTAATACGGTTAATGTAAGTGGAAGATATATAATTAAATAATTTTGCGTATAATAAAGAAAGGAGTTTATTAAACACAATGTGTTTAATAAATCTTATTTTATGGAAAAGAAATACATTAAATTTATAGTAATCATTATAATTTTTGCGTTAGTAATTTTGGAAATATCATTGCATATTATTAAAAATAGTAATCACGATAATAATGAAAATTTAAATAACAATAACAATAATGATAACAATAAAAAAGAACAAAATGACTTTCTTAGCATTTCAAATGATGTAATTAGCTTAAATTCATCTAAGATAGATAAATTAAGTAATTATTTAAAAAAACATAATAATGTCGATGATATAACAGGATTAAAAATAGAAAATAATAAATTTATTCTAGAATTAAATGATACTCTTAGCAATGATATAACTTTTGTAACAAAATATTTATTAATATACGATATTGATAAAGATGAAGTAAGTGAAATAAAATACAATGGAAATAACAGAATTTGGGATGTAGCAATTTTTAATGGTAAAATTTATTATTCTTGTATCAACTATGACTCAAAAACTGATAAAACTTATTTTAAAATTATAGAATCTGATTTAAACTTGAAGAATGAAAAGACATTAGAGCATGGTCAGGTAAGTAATGCTGTATTTTCGCCAAAACTTATTTCAAGTTCCAACACTCTATTTTATACTTTAGTTGATGATTACACAGATTCAAATAGTAGTTATTCTAAATTTGAAATAAAAATGCTTGATAGCAACAGTAATATTAGCAAAATAGCATCTGGATTTTATGACTATGGTAATCAAACAGGTACCACATTCACTAGCATGAATATGTTTAAATATTATAATGATAATTTATATTATGAAACATATAATAATGGTGTTGCTAAAATTAATAAATTTAACATACCAGAAAAAACTACAAATAGTATATATTCTTATGAAATTAAAGAAGATGACTTTGTAATAAATGATTTTTATGATGGTGGAAATTATAAGTTTTATACCTACTTAATGCAAAATCAAACATATAATGGTGGTGCCACTTATTACAATAATGAAGAAAAAATTGAGGTGCCAATTTCCGAATATAAAAATATAACTAGATTAAGTGATAGTCTATATTTAATTAGCTCTATGAATAAGGTGTACTTATTAAATATTAAAGATAATAAGTTAAACAAAATTAAAATTAATCCTTCTCTAAGTAGTTTTTATGAACCTTGTAATAGTAAGGTGTAGATTACGGAAATGATGATTTTTATTTAATAGATATAAAAGAATATTTAAAATAATAAACTTACTTCACTAACAGTAGAGTGCCTTCTAATAGCTTTTATTTTTGTTATTCTTTAGTTGTACCGAGGAAAATTAATTTATCAACAAAAAGTTGCACAAAAATTGTGCCAGTTGTGCAAATAGTTGCACGTGATTTTTATAAAATTATGTTATCATAGGGCTGTAACGAAAAAGTATAATTTGTTACTTAATTGTTTTTAATAGAAAAGGTGTGTATATGAAAAAATCAGTAAAGAAAATATTAATATTTATTATTATATGTTTAGGATTAATTTTTAGTATTTTTTTTAAAGCGAATAATAAAGATGAGTTACAGATAGTTTACAAAAAAGTAGAAAAATATTTTAAATCTAACGATAACAGTGAATTAAGAAGAAATTGCGTTTCTTTCTCTCTAGATAAAGAAAATAATGTCATTATAGTTGTTTTAGTTGATAATTCAGAAAATAAACAAATAAATTTTAAAAAGAAAATAAATATTGATATTAATTCAAAGTATATAATTTTTGAACAAGGTAATCCAGCTCATTTATACTATGATTAAGTAATTACAAAAATCTTATCAATTAGGTTAAAAGTTTAGTGACTTAATTAATTCAATTATTCAAGACATAAGAAGATTAAAGAAAAAGCGGAAGAAAAGATTAAGAGAGAAAAGTTTTATAATAAGACAATATAGTTGGATTAAAGAAATAAAATATTATTAAACTTCTTGCGTAACTGCCTATAGGCAAAAATTATAGAAACAGCATATTAGTAAAAATCGGTTATCTTAAAGAGATGGAGGTACCACTATTTATAAGAAAGAAGATAAAAATATAACAGTAATAGCATGCAATACTTTAGAAGGTAACAAGGATGTTTATATAGGCGACTTTCAATTGGATTATAAAGAAAGCTTTTGCAAGCAATATTATTTTTTCTATATGATAAAATACTTTGTAGTTGTAAAAAAACATTGTAAACTCCTGAAAATACTAGGAAAAACGATGCTTTTTTACAAATAACTTAAAAAGTTGTAAATACATAATTGGTGATGAAACTTATTTAATTGTACTCATTAACATTTCGTACTAAAATTTTTTTGTAAAAGGAAAAATTTATGCGAAAAAAATCTAAAATAATCTTAATTATTAGTATAACAATTATTGCTTTAGCCATTGCTTTTTACTTTTTAATTTATAATCCAAGAAATAATTTTGGTGAAAGATGTCAGACAGGTTATAATCTGAGTAATTATGAATATAGTGATGGTTTTAAAATAGATGTTCCTAAAAATAGTTGTTTTGTTAATGCCTGTTGTATGATTGGACATAGATTTAGAACACATGAAAGTTATGATTCATTAAATAATAAACTAAAAAAAATTATTGATGATTATAATAAAACAAATAATGATCGTAAAATATCTTATACAATAGAAAAGCACTTATGGTATAATGAATACACCATTGGTTATTAAAATCTTATACTAATATTTTAATAAATGTAAAACTGAATAGAAAATGATAAATTCTATTTAGTTTTTTTCTTTTAAATTATTTATATGTATAATAATTTAATTTTCGAAGTATCAGCATTATAATTTTTATGATACAATTTTCATTAGTGTTAAAAGGAGTTTATGATGAAATATATAAAAAAATTAACTGATAATATAGGAATTGTTACTGATGATATTGGTAAAATGCGGGCTGTTATGGCAAGTTCTAGTAAGGATATGGAAGATATTTTAAGAAGAGAAAATATTTTAGAGGAAGAAAAAAATTGATTAGAGCAAATTAATAAAGAATTAAAAAAACACAAGGCCAATAAGTATCTTATTTTAGCTCCTATTTTCGCACTTATCATTGGCAATGCAATTGCTTTTAACTATGTTAGTAATAGACTTGGTCCAAATGTAGAATTAGATTTCAAAATAATATTGGCGGCTTTTGGAACTTATGGCATATTTGTAGTTCCAACTCTTTATCCGGTTGTTAAAGAATTGTTTACTTTTAGAAAAAAAGACTTTGTTAAACGCTGAAGAAAAAGCATTAGAAGAAAATATACCTAAATTAGAAGAATTAGAAAGATTAAAAGAACAAGTTAAGTTCCAAGAGTTAGATGACGTTGAAATTAAGGATTTAGAGTCGAATTGGAGTAATGCTTTTGAACCTACTAGTGGTGTTTATCAACAAATTACTAATGATGTGACCGGAACTTATAAAAATAATGTTTTATAAAAAAATAAATTATTTATTACAGATAGCTCTAATGTAGAAAAGCCTCACACTTTGAGTTTAAGAAAGAAAGATTAGAAATTACTTTTATTAGTTTTTACCACCTACTTTTACTAGTTAGCTACTCTATAAATTATATTTTAAAAAGAAAAATCCAGAAATCATAAAAATCAACTGCCAAATTAATTGACTTTCCTACTTTTTGTAGTTTAGAATAATATTAGGCAATTATTGTTACTAGGAAAGGGTTTATACCATGAATGTAGATTTGATAAAAATAAATAAGAATGTGGGGATTGTTACTGATGAGGCCGGTAAATCAAAAACAGTTGAGGTCCATGATGCTAATTTAGAAAGCATTTTATTAAAAGAAAACGAATTAGAAAATGCAAAAAAAGCTTTGCAAGGCATTCAAGATGAGTTTGCTGACATTGATTGGGATAATCATAAAGTAAAAGTATTATGTTTAGCTGTTTTGTTTGGCGGAGTCGCTTATGCTATACCGCCTATTATCTTGGCTGTTGGGGGAAAAATGCCTTGGATAATAACAGCAAAAATACTTTTTACTATTGGACTTTTAGTCGGAGGAGTTGAATCATTTAATGGCATATTTCAGAAAAAAATTTCTAAGAGAAATACCAAAAATATTTTAAAGAAAAAAGAAGATTTAGAAAAAAAAGTTCATAATTTAGAAGAAGAATTGAAGATATTAAAGGAAAGAAGTCAATTTAGGGAACTTAGTGAATTTACAGAAAAAGATTTGGTTAAAAGTAATGATATAACCCCCAAAAATGATTATGAGAATAATACTATTTATTCTTATAACCCAGGAGATGTTAAGGTACTTAAGTTGGTACCAACAAAAAATAATAAAAATAATAATTAGAAAAGGATTTAAGAAAATTATGAATAATTAATTAGTAAAACTAAGTAATAATTTAGGGGCTGTTACTGATGAACATGGTAATATTAAAATAGCAGAAGTAAACCAAGCAGAAAACAGTTTAGAAGACATATCATTGAAAGAAAATGAAATAGAAAATATCCAAAATACAATATGTTCCTTACAAGCTGACTTGAAAGAAAAAAGCGTTTGCAAAATGGCTGCAATAATTCTTGGACTTATTTTTGTTTTTACTTCTTTGCCATTTTCGGTATGCTTAATTTAGAAGAAAAAAGTTATCCTTTTTGGGCCTTATTAAAAATAATTCCATTTATTTTTGAGGGAATTATACCATTTACATTTGTTGGTAATCCAATTACTTTTGCTAAAAATTTAAAAATACTTAAAGAAAAGATAAAAAACGGACAGTTAGAAGAAACAACATACGAGGGATATTATGGTTTAATTAATTTGCGAATATTACCTTATTTTAAAGACTTTATTTTGCAAGATATAAATGAAGAAACTGTTGAAAATTGGTTAGGTTAT
>CAKOKF010000068.1 GCA_934090775.1 uncultured Bacilli bacterium | reverse complement strand
AAAGATGCCTTGAGCAAAAAAGCAAATAACAAGTAGTAGGAGATTTTATGTATTTAAAAAGTATTAAAGCAGTGGGGTTTAAATCGTTTGCAGATAAAATTGAACTAGATATTAAAGATGGTATCACCTGTATTGTTGGTCCTAATGGCTCTGGTAAAAGTAATATTTTAGATGCTGTTAAATGGGTTTTAGGTGAGCAATCTGTTAAAACTTTGCGTGGAACTGGTTCAATGAGTGATGTTATTTTTAATGGTTCTAAAAGTCGTAGCCCCATGTCACGAGCTAGTGTTGCTTTAACTATTGATAATAGTAATCACTATTTAAAAAGTGAATTTAATGAAATTGAAGTAAAAAGAGTAGTTTATCGAACCGGCGAAAATGAGTATTATCTAAATAATACGAAAGTAAGACTAAAAGATATAACCGATCTTTTTATTGATAGTGGCGCCTCTCGTGATGCTTATAATATTATTTCCCAAGGAACGGTTGAAGATATTGTTAGTAGTAAACCAGAAGCAAGAAGGGTAATCATCGAAGAAGCAGCTGGCGTTTTAAAATATAAAAAACATAAAGAAGAATCTTTGCGGAAGTTAGAAAAAACAAAAGATAATTTAAATACAATTAATCTTTTAATTAGTGAATTAGAAACTTCTTTAGAACCTTTACGAGTACAATCAATTAAAGCCAAGAAATTTAATGAATACAAAGATAATTTAAAAAATTTAGAAATTGCTTTAATCGTTAATGATATTAAGAAAATTAATTTAGAATACAATAAATTAAAAGCTCGTAATGAAGAATTAAAAACATTAATAGAAGAATTAAATGCTAAAGTAAGTAAAGATACTGCTACGTTAGAAGTTAATAAATTAAGTAACTTAGAAGTAGAAACAACTTTAAATAAATTAAATCAAAACTTAGTTGAACTAGAAAGACAAATCGCTGATACTAATGCTAAAAAGACGATGATTTTAGAACGTAAAAAATTAAATAGCAACAATGACGCAACTTTAAATAATGTTTTAAATCTAAAAGAAGAAATTTTAAGTATTGGTAAAAATATTAATTTTTTAGAAGAAGAAATAAAGATTTTAAATAGTAAAAAAGAAAAATTAAAAAGTAATTTAGATTCAATTGATAATGAAGAATTAATCTTAAGAAAAAATTATGTTGCAGAATCTAATGAGTATAATAACAAGAATAAAGAATTATTAGAACTTAATAATAGAATGGATATTTTAAATAATAATATCTTAAATGAAGTAAATGTTCCGTTACCAGTTAAATCAATTTTAAATAATCCAAGATTAAAAGGTATTTATAATACGGTGGGTAAACTTCTTACTTTTGATGACATTTATATGAATGCCATTGAAACAACTTTAGGAGCCAGTTTAAATTATTTAGTAGTTGATAATGAAACATCAGTTAAACAAGCAATTAACTATTTAAAAGAACAAAGACTAGGTCGGGCAACCTTTTTACCTCTTAATATTATTAAACCTAAATACTTAGATAGTAATGTTTTAGATACCTTAAAAAATATGTCTGGTTTTGTTGATATCGCTAATAACTTAGTAAAATATGATCCAGCTTATGATAATATTATGCAAAATTTACTGGCGACTACTATTGTTGTTAAGGACATTGATGCCTTAAATAACATTGCTAAACGTTTAAATTATAAATATAAAATTGTTTCTTTAGATGGTGATATTTCTTATGCTGGTGGTTCAATCAGCGGTGGTGCTAAGAAAAATAGTAATAGTATCTTAAAAGACCGTTATGAATTAACAAAATTAGAAACATCTAAAGTTAATTTAGAAACCAATATTCGTGTAATTGAAACAAAAATCAATTCTTTAAATCAAGAACAAGAAGAACTAAAAAATAAGAAAAATAAAATAAATAATGAATATATTGAATTAAAAGAAACTATTAATCGTAAGAATATTAGTTTAAGTGAACTGAAAAATAATTATAAAGATAAAGAAAATACAATAAAAAATAATGAAGCTATTTTAAATAATACAGTTGATCAAGAATTAGATAATATTTTAAAAACTTATTATGATTTGAATGGCCAAAAAGATAATTTATTAAGAACTATTAAAGATTATAAGGAAAAATTAGAGCTAGCCCGTGGGGATTTAGCTGAGTTAGAACTTAATATTAAAAATAAAAATAAAGACTTAAATAAATATAATAGTGAATTTAATAGTAATGAAGTTACTTTAGGTAAATATGATGTTAAATTAGATAATTATTTATTAACTTTAAATGAAGAATATACAATGACTTATGAAAAAGCTTTACGTGAAGTTGATACTAATATTGATATTGAAACGACAAGATTACAAGTAAGCAAATTAAAGAGTAGTATTAAAGAATTAGGCGAAGTAAACTTAGGCAGTATTGCCGAATTTGAACGAGTTAACGAAAGATATACCTTCTTGACTACGCAAAAAGATGATTTAGTAAAATCGATAGAAGAATTAGAAACAGCTATTGCTTCTTTAGATGAAATAATGAAAGAAAGATTTAAAGCTACTTTTGAAGCAGTTAATAATGAATTTCAAAAAGTATTTAAAATTTTATTTAGAGGTGGCGAAGGTCATTTAGAATTAACGGATAAAGATAATTTATTAGAAACCGGGGTCGAAATAATCGCTCAACCGCCAGGAAAGAAATTAAGTTCTATAACCCTTTTCTCAGGTGGAGAAAGAACATTAACAGCAATTTCCTTATTGTTTGCTATTTTAAATGTTAAAACGGTACCATTTGTTATTTTAGATGAAGTAGAAGCAGCTTTAGATGAAGCAAATGTCGATGTATTTGGCAAATACTTAGAAACAAGAAAAGATAAATCTCAATTTATAATTATTACTCATAAAAAGAGAACAATGGAATATGCTGATACTTTGTATGGTATTACAATGCAAGAAGAAGGCGTTTCTAAATTAGTAAGTGTTCGTATGGAAGAAAACAAAGATAACTAGTGTGAAGCTAGTTTTTTTTAGTGGTACAACACTTAATGTTATGTTAAAATATTGATAGTTATTTAGTAAGATAAAAGGTTGGTTAGCATGAACGATAAAGTACAAAACATAAATAATTTTATAGAGAAAATTATGAAAAATAGCGATTTTTCAGCGATGTTAGATGATAAAAATCAAGAAGAATTAGATTTTTATTATGAATTAGTTGAAAAAATCAGCCAAAATTATAAAGGCTTAGTTAATGGAAATCAATTACCTGAAGGAATAAATGGTTTAAAAGTTGCTTTGTTGCCAGAGCAATGTGAGAAACTGATAATTGATTTTTTCCAAAGTATTGGTGTATCTAAACAAGTAATAAAAAATTGTTTGTCAATTGGGGGTTATAAAAATTTAAGAATAGAAAAAGGCTTAGAACGAGCTTATCAAAAAGATGGTGTAATTTATTTACCTGAGTTTACAAACACTTTTGAATGGTTAAAAACAGCTGTTCATGAGATGGCTCACTATATTAGAAATCAAAATACGAATGGTATTTCAGCTACTTTTGGAACTTATAATGAAGTAGAAGCTAAAATAATAGAACAAGCATTCTATCAATACTTGGTTAATTCAAAACAACCTATTCTTATAGATGAAAATGGTAGAAGACCTCTTAATCAAAGTGATATTGAATTACAAAACTTAAGAGAAATCATGTTTGAACAACAAAATCTTTTTCGCTTTAAGGATGAGTATTGGTTCGTTAAAAAGTTAAGAAATAATTTTAAAGAGAATGGAACTTATTTTTTTAAGGAAGATGATTATTTAAAATTAAGTGAGAATGAAAAACGTATGTTAGATAATACTTTTAAGTGGCGAGAAAATTATTTGCCTGATGAAAAAGTTTCTTTTGATTATGAAAGTTTTTATTCTTTGCACAACGGTAGACATATTACTAACGAATTTCGCTTTATCATAGCTAGATTATTTTCTGAGTATGCAATTAGTAACCCTAAATTTTTAGATAGCTTTGGTAATTACTTATTAAATAGTGAAATAAAAGATAAGAAATCACTAGATACCTTTTTTGGAGTTACAAGCTATGATGATTTAGTGAAAAATATGCTTACTAATTATACTAAATATACGACTACATATTTAACAAGTATTTTGAATGATAGAGCTAAAGAATATTTAGATATAATTAAATCAATGTATGGCAAAGATATGAGTGAAAAACAGTTGGAATATTTACATGAATTGCAGGAAAACAATTGTGTTATTGTCGATGCTGATACTACTGAGTATAAAAATAATCAATTAGCAAACGGCACGATTTTAGATGTTAATAATACGCCATTGGCTCATGGTGGGAGGGTCTTTAACGATGATAAAATCCATTTTTATCTTTCAACAATGTTAAGTAGAAATCCTAATATTTCTTTTAATGACATTACTAGAACTTTTGATAGTTTACTTACGCATGAACTTTTACATTTCTTTATTAGACCTAAAGCAAACGAATTAAAAAGTGAGGCTGTTAGTAATTTTATAACCGAAGGCTTAGTAGATATGGTAGCTAGAGATATCAATCAGCAAACTGGTAAATTGGCAAACTATCAATCTAATTATGGTCCTAATGTTATCTTTGTAAGAAGAGCTTTAGCTAATGTTCCTGAGATAGAAAGAGATCAATTATTATTTAATGCTGATATTGGAACTTTCTTAAAAAGAACTAACAGTGAAAAATTTAATAGTCAAAATGAATTGCAAAAGGCCATGGCCATGACAACCAATTATGATGTTTTATTATCGAAAATTGCTAATGTTTATGGTTCTTATTTACCAGCAAACGAACGAGAAAGTAAGCAAAATAGTGGCTTAAGACAATTATATAATTTATCAGCTAATGTCGCTAATCTTGATCTTGCTATTGCACAAATAAGACAGGTCGGCAGCAAATATTACAAAGAAGCAATGCCAAGTGTTGATAGATTAATTAATGAATATAAAGGCAGAAATATATTAGATAATCAAAGCATTTTTGAAAGAAAAAGAGAAGAAAGACAAGAACAAGAGTCTCATTTTGCTACTATGAATTTGCAGGATAGAAAAACATTTGCAAAAATGCAAGAAGAAACTATAAATAATGGTGTTACTATGCATAAACCAATGAGTAGAGTATTAACC
>CAKOKF010000067.1 GCA_934090775.1 uncultured Bacilli bacterium | reverse complement strand
AGTTTTCAATCTGAAGGCTGAAGTGCTGGCACAAGGCACAGGGACAGCATCTGACCCATATCGCATTTCCTAACTAGCTGACAGTTTTTCTTAGAGCCTTATAAACACTGGGCTGAAGGCTGCTGGAAGTTCGTCCAGCAGCTAATCATTTTGTCAAAAGTTAGACACTGTCTATTAAAATACCTAAAAAAGCTGTGTTTTCTACACAGCAACGCTCCCCATTCGATGGTGGAGCTTTTTTAAGGATCAGTTTAAAAAATTTTAGACATCATAGAGAATAAATCGAAAACTCAGTCGAACATATTGAGATGAATTAAAGGCTCGATGAAATAAAGTCAAGCCAGTATTAAACAGTGATTTGATTCTTATTTTAATACCATGAGATGTAGTATAAGTTTTGATTTTAGTATTTTTATAACATCTTGTATTTTTGGTATAATCAGCTCCTAAAATGGTTAAAAATAATACCCCAATACAAGCAAAACAATACATAGATTCAAAGTATTTTAAAGATGCATTAACCGTACTTTCTAAGAAGAAACCGTTAGATTTTTGATTTTTGAAAACAGTTTCAATACCACCAAAACGATAATCGTAATCTTTGATAGCCCGTTTAGGATTACCATTGGTGGCTAAAATCCAAGGATCATCAGTATCTATAAATTGTAAAATAGAAAGTCATAAATATTTTAAAGTTAAAAAGCCATAACAAGGGAAGTTATGACTTTTTAACAATATCAACAACATGACGAGATAAACCTAAATAATAAGGAGATTCACATCTTTGAAGATGAAAATCTAAGTATTTAGTAAATTCTTTAGAAGTCATCTTGTTGATTATTGGTCTTACATACTCAGTTAGACCTTCTTGGGAGAAGATTTTCTCTCTTTTTAAATTACATAATTTATTTATATTATTAATAGAGTCCATAGTATCAAAGCTATACAAATTAGATTCATTATCTTTAATAAGATAATTCTTATCATACTTAGTATCATCTAAGATATGGCCATCAAAGAAGCCATGTTTTAAGATAGCAAAGTCATTAAGACAATAACAAATCATTAAATAACCATTATCATTTAAATGTTTAAGAGCTTCATTGATGGCCTTTAATTTATCATCACCAAATAAGTGATATAAAGGACCAAACATTAATATAACATCATAAGTATTATTACCTAAGAAATCTAAATTAAGAGCATTACCTAAATAAGACTTAAGATTTTTATTTTTACTTTGGATAATTTTTAGATTATGTTTAACTAATTCAACAGCAGTTACATCATAACCTAAGTTATCTAAATAAAGACTATATTTACCTGTACCAGCGCCAATATCTAGTATTTTGGGATTAGTAAATTTATTCAAGACTTCTAAAACATGATTAATAGTAGTTTGAAATTCTATTATACCATGTCTAGTTTCTAATCTTTTATCTTCATTAAACTTATTATAATAATTATTTAGTAAATCATTCATTGGAGCCATCTATCTTTTTTACATGATTAATAAATTCAACATCATCTCTTAAAACTTCATGTAATGCTTCCTCGGCATTACCAACATAAACATCTTCAATACGTGAAACACGTAGACGTTCGGCAATAAGAATAGATTCAACTTTTTTAACAGCTGTATCTAAATCATCGTTAATAACAACATAGTTATAATTACTGTAATAGTTTATTTCTTGGTAGGCTTTTTTAAAGCGTTCAATAATTTTATCAGTATTTTCTGTGTTACGTTTTTTTAATCTTCTAATTAATTCCGGCATGGAAGGGGGCATAATAAAAATAAATATTGCGTTAGGAAATTCTTCTTTGATTTTTAAAGCTCCTTGAATTTCAATTTCTAAAATAACATCTTTGCCTTGATGTAAGAAGTCTTCGATTTTAGACTTGGGAGTTCCATAATAATTATCATTGTAGATAGCATACTCTAAAAAATCATTCTTCTTAATATGACGTTCAAATTCTTCCTTACTAACAAAGAAATAATCAATACCATCTACTTCTTGGCCACGGGGTTTACGACTAGTCATGGAAATAGATACCCAAAAATTGTGATAATAATTTTTAAGTTCATTTATTATACTATCTTTACCTGCTCCAGAAGGGCCACTTAAAACTATTAAATTACCTTGTTCTTGTTCTTTTATCATTTTATTCATACATAATCCTCCTAAAATTTTTATTAGTATAACATGCAATTATCTTATTGTAAACCATGAATTAAATGAAAAAATAGATAGTATTTTTATTAAAAGTTGGGTATAATAATTTTGGAAAGAGAGATTGTTTTTATGGAAAAAAATAAGTTAGTAGAAGTTAAAGTTAATAAAGAATTAAAAGAATCTTGTGATGAATTATTTCAACATTTGGGATTAGATACAGAAACTGCTATTAATATTTTCTTAGCTGCATCTTTACGTGATATGGGTATACCTTTTCATGTAGGATTTGATGATGCATTAGAAGATGATTGTGAATGTTGTTGTGGTCATTGTAATGATGATTGCGATTGTGACGATGAATGTTGTTGCGATCATGATTGTGATTGTCATAAGGAAGAAAAAGAAGATTAAATATAATGATGGTCTTTAAGTAAAAACTTAAGGACTTTTTTTCGTAAAAAAATAAGTTGCAAATTAAGAGATATATTATATAATAAGTTTGAAAAGGAAATATTACCTTTTTGAGAGAGTTAAATAAAAGGAGAAATTTATGATTAATATAAAGACGGATTCAAGAAAAGTATGTCCTGGAGATACGTTTGTTGCTATTAAAGGATTAACTGTTGATGGTCATGACTTTATTTCGAAAGCTATCGAAAACGGAGCAACTAAGATAGTATGTGAACATGGATCTTATGCGGTAGAAACTTTAGTGGTACCAAATACTAAGGAATGGTTACAACAATACTTACTTGATAACTATAAGGATGAAGTTAACAAAATTAAATTAATTGGGATGACTGGTACTAACGGCAAGACCACAACTTGTTTTTTAACTTATCAAATGTTATTAAGTTTAGGTAAAAAGGCAGCTTATATGGGAACCATTGGTTTTTATATGCCAGGTGTAAAAAGAGAACTTAATAATACTACCCCAGAAATATTAGATGTTTATAGTATGATTATCGAGGCAATCGAGGCTGGATGTGAATATTTTGTAATGGAAGTATCAAGTCATTCTTTAGTAGAAAAGAGAATTGAAGGCTTAGAATTTACGGTAGAAGCTTTTTCTAACTTGACTGAGGATCATTTAGATTTTCATAAAACTATGGAAAATTACTTACATGCTAAGATGTTAATATTAGACCAGTTAAAGGGGACTATCATTGTTAATAATGATGATGAATACGCTAAATATTTTGAAAAGAAAAGTTATAAAACTTTAGGTTATAATGGTAAAGATTATCAGATCCTAAGTTATGAAGAAACGGATAGAGGTACTTTAATTAAGTTTAGGGCTGATAAAGAGTATAGTGTAGAAACTAATTTGAAATGTAAATACAATGTTTATAATTATTTGACGGCTTTAGGTATTTTAAATACTTTAGGTTTTAGCATTGATAGTATTATTGAAATTACAAAGGATATCTATGCCCCAAGAGGTCGTTGTGAACAAATTAAAGTTAGAAATAGCTATGCTGTTATTGATTATGCCCATACTCCTGATGCAGTAGAAAAAATTATTACTTCGTTTTTAGAAAATAAAAAAGGAAGAATTATAACGATTGTTGGTTGTGGTGGCGATAGAGATCCATTAAAACGACCAATTATGGGAGAAATTGCTAGTCGCTTAAGTGATTATGTAATATTTACTAGTGATAATCCAAGGACTGAAGATCCAAATAAGATTTTAGAAGATATTTTAAAAGGGGTAACTAAAGATAATTATGAAGTTGAAATAGATCGACCTGCAGCCATAAAAAAAGGCTTGGATATGTTAAAAGATAATGATGTTTTATTAATATTAGGTAAAGGTCATGAAGATTATCAAATTATTGGCCATACTAAACATCATTTAGATGATTTAGAAGAAGTTAAGAAGTACTTAGGTTTAGTGTAAGTACTTTTTTTTTATATAATAGGAAAGTCATCCGTAATGTTGTGTGTTTTTTGCACACAAAAAATTCATAGATTTTACTATTTTAAAATTTATCTTTTGTAAACTTGCTTTGCGAATTTTATGATTATTTATAAAGTAATTATAACAAAAGAAATAGAAAAAAATGTAAAAAAAATTATAAAGCCACTAGTTGTTAATGCAAAAGTTAAAAAGTTTTAAAATTACAAGGTGAACTATAGACAAATAAAAAAATTAATGATAATATGCACTTAATAAGCAGGCAGGGTGGTTTAAATGATGGTAACAAAAGCATATAAACTTAGAATGTATCCAAATGAAAAGCAAAGAATTTTTATTAATAAAACATTTGGGTGTTCTAATCTTGTTTATAATAAATTATTAGATAAAAAGAAAATTAATCCTAAATTAAGTAAATACGATTTAGCTGGCTTTATTCCTGGTTTTAAGCAAGAATTAGAATTTTTAAAAGAAGTTGACAGCATGGCTTTAGTTCATACGGCTCATGATGTAACTATTGGTTATGATAAATATTTAAGTGGTAAAGGTGGTATGCCACATTTTAAGAAAAAAGGTGTTAAAGTAAGCTATACAACTAATTGTATAAGAAGTTCATACAAAGGTAAAAGTTATGCTAATATCATGGTTGATATTAAAAATAGAACTATTGTTTTACCGAAGCTAGGCAACGTAAAAATAAGGGGATATCGTAATTTAAAAGAGTTTCCTTTTAAAATAATAAATGCTACGGTAAGTAGAGTAGCAAATAAATACTATGTATCAGTAGTGGTACAAGAAGATATAGAACCGGAATATGCTAAAACTTACCATATAGTTGGTATTGACTTAGGAATTAAGTCATTGATAACAACTAGTTCGTTTGAATCATACGGTAAGGTAAGTTCTTTAAAAAAATATGAAAAAAGAATAGCTATCTTACAACAAAAGTTAGACAAAAAAGAAAAAAATAGTAAAAATTATAATAAAATTAAGATAAAACTTGAACGAGCTTATCATCGTCTTGCAAATAGTAGAAAAAAGCAGGCAGAAGAAATAGTAAGTAAACTTTTAAAAGAAAATGACTACATAGTAGCTGAAAACCTGCAGGTAAATAAGATGATAACTGAATCTAGTTCAAAATCATTAAGAAAAAATATAATTCATTCCACATTTTCTCTAATTTTATCAAAGTTAAAGCAAAAATGTTTGTGGGAGAATAAGAGATTTATTCAAGTAAACACTTATTTTCCAAGCAGTCAACTTTGTTCATGCTGTGGGCATAGAAGCAAAGAAATGAAGGATTTAAAATTAAGAGAATATAAATGTAGTAAATGTGGAAAT
>CAKOKF010000066.1 GCA_934090775.1 uncultured Bacilli bacterium | reverse complement strand
TATAAACTAAGAACTTACCTAAAAACTTATCTAATTAAAAACTGGTATTAAAAAAAGCCCGTAAATACGAGCTTAAACTACTTACCACAACAATTTTTATACTTTTTGCCACTTCCGCAAGGACACAAATCATTACGACCTACTTTTTTTGTTTTTTTAGGTGTACTCTTTGCATGTTCCTTACCATCATTAGCAATTATTTCTTGTTTTTTAGGAGCAGGTTCTACAGCTCTAGAAATTTGGGCTTTAAGTAAGAATGTTGAAATCTTACGATCAATTTCATCTTCCATACGATCAAATAAGTCAAAACCTTCTTGAGTATAAGCTTGTAATGGATTAGATTGACCATAACCACGAAGACCAATACCTTCTCTTAAATGTTCCATCGTAGAAATATGATCTACCCAAGCCTCATCAATAACTCGTAAACTGATCATTCTTTCAAATTGAGAAATTACTTCCAATGGAACTTCTTTCAATTTATCATTATAATCATCCATTATCTTGCCTTCAAAGTAATTAGCAAGTTCATGGTCTTTAATATTTTTAATATTATCCATTGTTATCTTAGTCTTAGTTAATAAATGATTATTAACTTCTTCTAAAATATCTATCTTATCTTGGTCTGTTAAATATCCTTCTGGAGCAATATGACTGTCAACAAGACTAATTAAATTATTAGTAAATGTTTCTTCAATTTCAGGAGTTACATCATCATTATCAAGTAAAGCATTTCTTCTCTTATAAATAATTTCTCTTTGTTGATTCATAACATTATCATAATCTAGTAAACTTTTACGCATATCAAAGTTATTACCTTCAACTTTTCTTTGCGCTGACTCAATAGTTTTAGTAAATCTCTTTGAACGAATTGCTTGATCGCCAGTCATACCTAGTGCAATCAAAGCATCTTTAATCTTATCAATTCCCGAACCAAAGCGACGCATTAAATCATCTTCAAACGATACAAAGAATTGAGAAGTACCAACATCACCTTGACGACCGGAACGACCTCTTAACTGGTTATCGATACGACGTGACTCATGTCTTTCTGTACCAATTACATATAAGCCACCTAGTTCTAAAACACCTTCACCTAATTTAATATCGGTACCACGACCAGCCATGTTAGTAGCGATCGTTATGGCACCTTTTTCACCGGCTTTAGCGATAATTTCTGCTTCACGAGCGTTGTTCTTAGCATTTAAAACTTCATGAGGAAGTCCTTCTTTTTTAAGCATAGCACTTAGCTTTTCATTCGCTGATACGCTTATAGTACCAACCAAAATAGGTTGACCAGTGGCATGAATTTCCTTAATTGTATTAACAATTGCATGATATTTATCTTTTTCGGTTGCATAAACTAAGTCTGGTAAATCAACTCTAGCAATAGGTTTGTTAGTAGGAATTTGAATTACATACATGTTATAAATGTTAATAAATTCTTCCTCTTCCGTCTTAGCAGTACCAGTCATACCAGAAAGTTTATTATACATTCTAAATAAATTTTGGAATGTTATTGTCGCCATCGTCTTCGTTTCTTCATTAATAGTAACGCCTTCTTTAGCTTCTATTGCTTGATGCAAGCCATCACTATATTGTCTACCAACCATTAAGCGTCCAGTAAATTGGTCAACAATAATTACTTGGTCATCACTAACAACATAATCAACATCTTTACTAAAACCATAATTAGCTTTCAAAGCTTGATTGATATGATGAACTAAAGCACTATTATCAATATCATAAAGATTACTTAAGCTAAACATTTTTTCAATTTTTTTACTACCAGCTTCGGTCAAAGAAACATTCTTAGTCTTAACGTCAACATCATAATCTTCTTCTGTTAATTTTTTTACTGCTCTATCACTATCGATATAAAGATTTTTTGAGTCAAATCTTCCCCCAGAAATAATTAATGGTGTTCTCGCTTCATCAATTAAAATTGAATCGACTTCATCAACAATACAAAAGTTAAGTGGTCTTTGAACGCGATCTTCTTTTCTAACAACCATATTATCTCTTAAATAGTCAAAGCCAATTTCATTATTTGTCGAATATAAAACATCACAATTATAAGCTTCTTGTTTTTCTTTAGGTGTTAATTCTCTTAAATTTAAACCAACTGTTAAACCTAAAAAGCGATAAATATTTCCCATCCATTCCGAGTCACGTTTTGCAAGGAATTCGTTAACAGTAACGATATGTACGCCTTTACCAGTTAAAGCATTTAAATAAGTTGGCATAGTTTCTGTTAAAGTTTTACCTTCACCAGTTTTCATCTCGGCTATATTACCAAAGTGAATAGCAAGACCACCTACTATTTGAACAAAGTAAGGCTTTTCACCAATAACACGGAATGCTGCCTCACGAACAGTTGCAAAAGCAGGAACAATTAAATCATCTAACTTTGTACCATTATCTAATTGTTCTCTAAATTCTACTGTTTTATTTTTAAGTTCTTCATCACTTAACGCTTTATATTCACTATCTAAAGCCATAACTTCTTCAGCAATTTTTTCAAAGCGACAAAGTTCTCTATATTCTGAATCTATCAATTTTTTAAAAAAATTCATATCATATCCTCCATAATCACATTTTTATTTTAGCACAACCCTTTATAATTTCCTAGAAAAACCTTACTTTTTCCTAATACTTGCGCGTTAAAGTTGGAATATTATCCATATCAGTTTGCAAAATCTCACTAACTGGCCAATTATTTTGACGTAATTTCGTATTTAAAATACTCAATATTCCCTGAACTTCAACTGCTGCCACCTTATTTTTACAAAACAATTTAGTAAGTAAAGGATATTTAAGAATATATTTTTTATTAACAATCATAACTTTATAAAATTTACTAAATTTATCATAAAAAACTAATAAATATTTATCATTTGTAACACTCTCTTTAATATTAAAATAATCATTAATTGCTTCAAAATTTGCAACATAATCGTCCTCTATATCTCCATTTTTTAACAAAACATAGGCCCCATTACCTTGATTATTTGCAAAAAACTGATATCCTTCCTTTAATAATTCTTCTTCAAATCTAAATGTTTTCATTTTCAAAACCTCCTGTATAATAAACATCTATTAAATACAAACCATTTGGACTTGCAGTTTGCATTTGTCCTTTTTCACTCCAATTATCAAGCAATTCTTTTACTTCTAAAATACTATATTTTCCTCTAGCAACATCTATCATTGCCCCTACCATATTTCTAACCATATAGCGATAAAAACTTTTACCAACAAATTCTATTTCTAAAAAATTACCATTTTCAATAAAGTTTATCTCTTTTATAATAGCATCATAATTATCTCTTGCACCAGCTGTAAAATTTTTAAAATTATGAACTCCTAAGAATATCTTACTACACTCTTCCATCTTCTTTATATCTAATCGATATGGATATTGTAAATAATACCTATCTAAAAAAACATTATATTCACCTAAATTAATTTTATAAATATATTTTTTCCCTACAGCACTTCTTCTTGCATGAAAATCATCATCTACGACTTTAATTTCTAGAACTCTAATATCTCTAGGTAAAATAGCATTTATTGCCCCAACTAATCTATCAGCTGGTACTTCATAATCTAGATCAAAATGTATTACTTGTCCATATGCATGAACCCCTTTATCAGTTCTCGAAGCCCCTTTTACTACTGTATCTTTCTTATTTATAATACTTACAGCTTTCTCTAATTCTTTTTGTATCGTTGGTAATTCATTTAACCTTTGAAAACCATAATATAAACTTCCATCATAACTAATTTTTGCTTTATATCTCATTTACCCTCAACACTTCTATAAATCCCTTTAATTAATTCATTAATATCTAAATAATTAGATAAATTAATATCTTTATCTTTTACCATCTTAATAAAAGAAATTATCTTTGGACATTTAATATATTTATATAAATCTTCATTATATAGTTCTTTCTTATTACCAGTTACAACTACTTTACCTTTATGAAAAATAATATAATCATCTAAAGTATCTAAAAAATAACTAATATCATCACTAACAATAATTATATTTTTAGCATAATTATTCTTTAATTTTCTTAATATTTTTTTTAAATACTCTATATCTTTATAATTAAACCCTTTTTCAAAATAATCAAATATATAAACTAAAGGATTATAAAATAATATAAGTGCTAATTGTACTCTTTTCATTTCCGTAGTTGATAAAGTACTAAAATTTCTTCTTAAATAACTATCATTAAGTTCCACTAACTTTAAAGCGTCATACATTTTTTTATTACGATCTTCATACTGTAACTTATATAATTCTCCAAGATAATTCATTTCTTCATAAACAGTCTTAGTTTTAAATTCTTTTAACGGACTATTACTTAAATAGCCGATATCTTTAATAGTACCAGCGGGACTTATTTCAATACTACCACTACTTTTTCCTTTTTTACCTATAAGTAAATCTCTTAAAAGACGACCAGAAATACCACTAACAAAAGTAATATTATTACTTTTAAACGAACATGTAACATTGTTTAATTTTCTTTCTTCATTAACTGAAGAACAACTAACTTTATTTAAACTGATTTCCATATAGTCTTTATCATCTTTCTTTCATTCGTAATAATCTCGTTTAATAATCCATAATACCCTAATTGTATCGATAAATCAACCATAAAAGGTAAGTTAAAGCCTAATCTTTTTAATATTTTTTCCTCTTTTAGACATTCTAGTGTTTTACCTTCCATAGCAATACCTTTGTTATACAATATTACAAGATAATCACTATCTAACAAGTTTTCCATATCTGTAGTAATATTAATTATAGTTATATTATTTGTTTTACAATACCTAACTATCCTTTTAATATCCGATTCTTCCATATTAACAAAAACATCATCAAATACTATATATTCACTATTTCTAATTAATGCTTTAATAATCTTTAAATAATTTTTAAATCTTTTTGTACAAGTCGAAACCCTTGTCTCCAAAAAATCTTCCAACTTAAAAAATTTGACAATTTTATTTACCCTTGTTTCTTCTTCATCCACTGTCAAATTTAAATCATTTAAACTATCAAATAACTCATCTATAACCATGTTAGTACTAGTATATCTTTCATTAGTAATCACACTAACATATCTCTTTAAAAGGTAAAAATTATCTTTTACTATTTCTACCCCATTGATAATTATACTACCACTATACTTTAAAACTCCTGCCAATATTTTAGCCAAAGTTGTTTTACCACAAGCACCTGTGCCAATAATTGCCGTATTAACCCCTTTATTAATTTGCATAGTAAGTCTATCAAACACAGTAAAATCGTTATATTTAAAAGAAATATTACTTAATTTAATAGACTCCATTTTATCACTCCATTTTATCACTAATTAGTTATTATACAAGAAAGTTTCCTAAAAGAAAAGAAAATAT
>CAKOKF010000065.1 GCA_934090775.1 uncultured Bacilli bacterium | reverse complement strand
CCACTAATGGAGTCATTTTCGCCAATAACACAGTCTAAGCCACCTGGTAAAGTTTTAATGAAGTGATCAACGCCAACGGTTTTACAAGCGGCCCAAATTTCTTCATCAGTTACATTTTCTTGATTAAATTTAATATTATCTCGAATAGTACCATCAAATAGCCATGTATCTTGTAATACCATGACAAATAAGTCGTGAATATTTTCTCTTGTTAAATCTTTAGTAGAAACACCATCGATTAAGATATCCCCGGAATTTATATCATAGAATTTCATTAGCAAGTTAACCATAGTGGTTTTACCAGCGCCAGTAGGGCCAACGATGGCTATTTTTTCACCAGGATGGGCACTTGCTGAGAAGTTTTTAATTATTAAACGTGAGTCATCATAACCGAATTTAACATTTTTAAATTCAATATCACCTTTAACTTTAGTCTTATCTAAAACTTTAGTCTTATCACTTTCACTAGGCATTTCTTTTTCATCTAAGAACTCAAAGACGCGTTCAGAAGCCGCTGCTGTTGTTTGCAGTGAAGTCATCGCTTGCGCGATTTGCGAAAGTGGGTTAGTAAATAAACGAACATAAATCATGAAGGCAACGATAACGCCAAAAGTGATATAGCCTTTCATGGTAAGTAAAGCGCCAACTATACAAACCATAACATAACCAAAGTTACCGATAAAGCCCATCATTGGTTGCATAAGCCCCGATAAAAACTGACTCTTTTTATTACATTCACGTAATCTACCGTTTAATTCATCAAAAGTCCTAGTAACTTCTTTTTTCGCATTATAACATTCAACAACATTATGACCACTATAAATTTCTTCAATATGACCATTAATATTACCTAATTCTTTTTGACGAGCAATAAAGTACTTTTGCGATTTCTTTAAAATAGATATCATAAAAGTGAAACCAAAAAGAGTCGAAAGAATAGCTGTTATCGCCATTACCCAGTTGGTTGTAAACATCATAATGATAGAACCAATAAACAGCGTAACAGAACTAATTAAGGTAGCCAAACTTTGATTTAAATTTTGAGCAATAGTATCAACATCATTAGTAACACGACTTAAGATATCCCCTATTTCGTGAGAATCAAAGAATTTTAACGGTAACTTATTTATCTTAGTTGAAATATTAGTTCTTAAATCTTTAGCAAAGCCATTAGAGACCGTAGTCATAGAATAACTTTGAACATAGTTAAATAAAGCACTTAGTAAATATAAACAAACTAAAGTAATTATAATCTTTTTGGCAGCAGTAAGATCCATCGTTGGTTTAACTAAATCATAAATTGATGAAGGCAGATTATCCATTACTTTTAAAGTATCATCAGTTACCATACTGGCATCAATATCGATAATCGATTTTAGAAAAGCAATTTCATCTTCTCTACTAATTTTAGTTCCATTTACTTCGATATCATCAATTAAAATATTTAAAACACTACTTGGTAAATTAAGAATTGATTTTAACATTTCTTTGTTATCGGTAGTATTTTCACTACTATTATTTGTTGTATCATTGCTACCACTTGTTGCTTCTTGCATTTTATTTAAGAAAGCTTGGTAAGTAGCTTTATCTTCAATACTTACATCTTCACTAGTTAGGATGAGCATTGTTTTTTCGCTCATAGCCTCACTATTAAAGTTATTACTAATTTCTTTAATAACAGTTTGTAAGACCTCGGTATTCGGTTTGATACCATTAGTTATAACATCAGTTAAACTTGATAATTTATTAGGAGCAGTAAGGGATAGAATTGCTGATAGAAATGCTAAAGTAATGGCTAAGCCCATAAGAATTTTCCATGGTTTTAGATTAAGAAGTAATCTTTTGATTGAACCAACGAAGTCTTTTGATTTTTCGTTAGTAGCACGCATAGGTCTAGGCATTTTCTAACTCCTCCTTTGATAATTGTGAAAGAGCTATTTCTTTATAGACTTCACAATTTTTTAATAATTCTTGATGGGTACCAATACCAACGCAAGTGCCTTTATCTAAAACGACAATTTTATCAGCATTAATAATAGTTCCGATTCTTTGGGCGACAATCATACTTGTAGCGTCTTTAGTATATTTCTTTAATTCACTTCTTAAAGTGGCATCAGTTTTATAGTCAAGGGCTGAGAAGGAATCATCGAAGATATAGATTTCCGGGTCCCTAGCAATACTTCTAGCGATAGCTAAACGTTGCTTTTGACCACCGGATACATTGGTACCACCCCGAGCAATATGAGCATCAAGGCCATTTTCCATCTTGGAAACAAATTCTTCGGCTTGAGCAATTTTAATAGCCTCGCTTACTTTTTGAGCACTAGGTTTCTTACGTTTTTTAGTACCATAAGCGACATTACTTTTTACCGTCCCCGTAAACATAACAGCTTTTTGGGGAATATAGCCTAATTTGTTATGTAATTCTTCTAAAGAATAGTTTTTAACATTAACACCATCGACTAAAACTTCGCCATCGGTAGCATCGTAAAATCTTGGTACTAGGTTAATAAGACTGCTCTTACCAGAACCAGTGGAACCAATAAACGCAATGGTTTCCCCTTTATTTACCTTAAAGGAAATGTTACGAAGCAAATACTCATCAGCATCAGGATACTTGAAGGATACATTTTTAAACTCAACTGTCCCAATCTCAGTTGGTTTAATATCATCGTTACCATCTTCAATACTAATCTTGCAGTCTAAAACTTCATTGATACGACGGGCGGAAATTTGGGCACGAGGCCACATCATGAAAATCATAGCTAGCATTAAGAATGACATAATAACTTGCATACCATAACTTGAGAAAATAACCATATCACTAAATAAACTAATCTTAACACTAATAACAGCATTATTGATTAAGAAAGTTCCAATGACGTAAATACCTAAAGTCAAGCCATTCATAACTAACATCATGATAGGATTTAGAATAGCAAAGCATTTTTGGTTAAATAATTGCATGTTAGTTAAGTCTTCGTTTACCTTACCAAAACGATCTTCTTGGTATTTTTCGGCATTAAAAGCCCTAATAACACGAATACCGGTAATAGATTCACGAGTAACATTATTAATTTTATCAATTAATTTTTGAACACGTTCAAATCTTGGTAAAACAATTAGCATTAAGCCAATAACAACACAAAGTAAAATAACAACGCAACCAGCAGTTAGCATACTCCATTCTAAAGACTTATTTAGAATTTTAGTAATAGCCCATACAGCCATAATTGGAGCTTTAATAAGTAATTGTAATCCAATTGAGATAAGCATTTCTAACTGAGTAATATCGTTAGTTGTACGAGTGATTAAACTACTAGTTTGGAATTGTTTAACTTCCGCTGTACTTAAGTTTAAAACTTTATTATATACTTTGCTTCTTAAAGTATAAGAAAAGTTTGCTGATAAATTACTAGCTAAAAAGCCCACTATACAAGCTGATACTAAAGAACCGAAAGCACAAAGTAACATATAGCCACCTTGACGTAAAATATCGGCCATAGCGGCACCATCAGTTTGAACTAGTCTTGTAATAGCTGACATGTAATCCGGTAATTTTAAATCTAACCAAACTTGAAATACTATTAAGGCAATGCTTACAATTATCATGCATACATCTTTTTTTGTAAAATTTTTAAATAATTTAAACATTTTTCTTCCTCTCTTCTTCTATTAAATTTCCTTCCAATTTGCTTAATAATCTAATTAATTCCGACTTTTCTTCTAAGGTAAAATTTTGTTCTAAAATACTTTCCATTTTTTTAAATTCATAAGAAACTTTCTTGGTATTAGCAATAAATACTTTGGTCAGTTTTATTTCTTTTTTACGGGGATCACTTGCTGATGGTATTCTTACAATTATATCGTTTTTCTCCATCGTTGTTAGAATACCACTCACAGTTGAACGTCTTAAGTTAAAAGTATCACAAATATCTTGTTGAAATACTTTTCCTTTAGTTTTAAGTAAATAGTTCATAATCATAACTTGCATAGGACTAACTCTATGCCTTGCTTTTTTATCAAATTTGCCCAAGATATAACGGCCAATTAATTTGTCCGTATTTATTATATGATACCCTATCGAATTATTTTCTTGCATAATTTTACCACCATTGTTAGGAAACTAACAAAATAATTCTAGCATTACTAAAAAGATTAGTCAAACAAATTTCTAATCTTCACATACTTTTCATTTTTCAATAATTTTTCTAAGCTTTACTCTTTACTTAAATAAATTAATCGCAATAATCAATTTTCTTTTTCACTTATTAGCTCACTTAACGGAACTATTTTTAAATCTTTAGACTTAATATATTCAACTAAACAGTCTAAATAAGTTACATCTTTGATATAAATGATACTACCACTACTTAGATTTTCTTTTACTTCAATAATATTAGTTTTATCTAAGACTAACTCCGAAATTACTAAATATTTCTTTTTCTTTTGGCAAAATTTTAAATTAGTTTTATTATTATCTAAAACACAAATATTAGTATTTATTTTATTCTTTTTTAACATTTTATCTAATTCTTGATAGTTATTAAAATCATTATTAATTTGTTCGAAATAACTATCTTTAGAATAAGTTTCTTTAGTAGTTAAAATAGAAGCTTTAAGATTATTTTTTACTAAGTAATCTTTAATTTCTTTGCTACTATTACTATCTATGATGAAGCTTACCATAAATTTTTTACTATTACCTTTTTTAATAATTTTATCCATATTATCACTTAAGGAGATATCTGGTTTTATAGGTTGACTTACAAGATAAAGGCTATTAAAAGCGTCTTGTTCTTTCATTTTAGCTAGGCTTTTTAATTCATCAATGACACTACCATACATGCCGGGAATAATGTAATCGTCCGTTATTTCAGCATTAACAAAGTCTAATTTTTTTTCTAAACTTACATTTCGTATTTCTTTTAATATAGGATCCTGATTGCGGGCTAAGTTGGCGGTTTTATTAGTTGTATAAAAGCTTAGTAGGACTAGAATGCTAAAAAGAATATATTTTCCATACTTTTTCAAATTTATCACCTAATAAATCATATTCAAAAGCATTAAAAAAAATCTAGTTTCCTAGATTTTAGTTAATTTTGGATTCTAGAAAATCCATTCCCCTTTTTAAATCTTCTACAAGAAGGGCATAAGCTTTTTTATTTTTACGAAGTTCTTTCATAAATGCAACTTCTTCTTTAGTCATTGCAAAGCGATCTTCTTCTCCATTAACATCAACAGTTGCTAGTTCGTCGTTACCGATTAAATAATCAGCATTGACATTAAAAATTTGACATAAGGCAACGATACTTTCAATAGTTGGATTTCTTAGTTCTCTTTCATAAAGACAAATAACGGATTTTTTAACACCGATTAATTCACCTAATTGACTTTGAGTTAAGCCTTTTTCTTTTCTTAATGCTTTTAATCTATCACCTTTAACCATAAACCCACCTGCTTTCTTCTTTGGTTGATGATTAGTTTAACATTTTTTTACTATTTGTCAAGTAAAAGTTTGCATAT
>CAKOKF010000064.1 GCA_934090775.1 uncultured Bacilli bacterium | reverse complement strand
GCAACATACTCCATAGTTTTAGCAATTATTTCTTCACTTAAAGCATATTCACCATTATTTAGAATTAATTTTTTCTTATTCTTTCCTAAAAAAATATTAGATGATCGTCTATCCTTTACAGAAACAGCCCTATTATCAAGTGCTGGATTTTTAGGATTAACATTAGCTTGACCAATATCTATGTTATTTTCTGTTTCAATTTTTATTTCAAACTCATCGTTCATATCGTTCATCTTATTCTCCTATCATTTATATAATAACATATCTTAGATTAAAAAGGAAATAAAATAAAGAACTATGTTAAATTTTTTTTTCATAGTACTTCAAAAAATACAACTTCATATTGGTAAACTTAATCTCTTATCTTATATAATCACATTTTTCCTGTTTTTATAAAACATCATCAAATTCGCTATTTACTTCATTTGGTTTTACCGTAATAACTTCCCTGTTTTTAATACAAGTATGAATCATATCTTTATAATTAATTAATTCTTCATACTCATAACATTTACTTAAGACAGGATTAATAACTGGATGCTTTGGAACAAAGATAGTACAGCAGTCTTCAAAAGGTAAAATAGAAGTTTCATAGGTGCCAATTTTTCTCGCTAATTCAATAATTTCTAACTTATCAAAACAAGCTACTGGCCTTATTACTGGCATTTTAATCGTTTCATTAATACAACTCATACTATTTAAAGTTTGACTAGCTACTTGACCAATACTTTCCCCATTAACTAAAACCTTACAATTACTTCTACTAGCTATAATCGCACTTATTCTATACATCATTCGACGCATAATAGTAATTAAGTAATCATTAGGAATATTTTTATAAATAGCTTCTTCAATATCCGTAAAATTAATAATATGAACTTTAATATAATTATCATTATATACTGATAATTGTCTTGCTAATTCTAAAACTTTATTACGAGCTTCTTTAGAAGTATGAGGAGGTGCCTCAAAATAAATACATTCTAGTTTGATACCTCTTTTAATTGCCATATAACCACTTACAGGAGAATCAATACCGCCACTTAACATAAGTAGACCCTTACCAGCAACACCAACAGGATAACCACCAATACCTAGTATGTCTTCAAAATAGATGTAACTATAATCTTTTCTTATCTCGACGTTAACTTCTAAATTTGGATTATGAACATCAACTTTTTTATTCTTTATATTTTTTAAAATATGTCCCCCTAAAGTGGCTGCTAGTTCCATACTGTTACCAGGATATTTTTTATAAGATCTTTTAACTACTACTTTAAATGTCTTAAAGTCTTTATCTTTTAAAAGAGTAAGTAAACTATCTTTAATAGTATCTAAATCATTACTAAGTTCATAAGCAACTGTAATTTTATGAATTCCAAAAACACGTTTTAACTTTTCTACTGTCTTATCAAAATCATTAGTTTTTATAAACATTCTAGAAGCATCATAAGTAGTAGCATGTTCTATATTATTTAAAGCATCTTCAACATTTTTCTTTAATGCTTTTAAAAAAAAATTAATATTATCTTTTTTCGTTGTCAATTCACCATATTTTATAATTATAAGTTTTTCCATATTTTTTTCACCTCACTTAGTTTAGCAAATGTCTCAGTAAATAACAAGAAAAAATAAGTCCTATGTTACTAAAACTTATTTTACTTCTTTATAATATGTTATAGAATATCTATCTAAATCACTTATAGTGATATCTTTATTATTTAAAGCATCTCTTACATATTCCTGAGTACCATCATTAAAATAAACAATTATTTTACTACTCATCATACAAGTAAAAGAATATTTATAATTATCATCTTGATAAAATTCTTCTTTAGAATCAGTACATACTTCATCACTCTTAGCTGTATTTTTTATATCCATTACTTTTCTATCGTAAGTAGTTACATTTGTTGTTTTATTTTTATTACTTTTATCATAAAAGAAACTAAACATAATAAAGAAAACAATTACTACACTAAAAATTATTATAAGTTTATAATTCTTTTTCATAACTCATTATCTCCTACACTACTTAAAGCGTAATATATTTGAATTGAGAAGTCAATAATTATTTTAGTTGCCAATTTAACCCATCATCTTTACTTATAAAAATAAGTTCTTTATCTTCATAACCGGTATTATCTTTTTTCCTTTGATATACCGAACATTTAATTTTTAAAATATTATTTTCATAATAAGGTAAATCTTCAATCGTAATAAATTCAACATTGGCATTCTTATAAATAAAATTAGTATCTTGAAAAGTTTTACCGCCATCATTAGTAACTTTTAAACCACTTGTATGCCAATCAAGATAAATCTTATCATTAGCCATAAAGCCAAGATCTTTAGTTAAAAATTCATATCTTGCATTACTATTTACTTGGACACTACTATCAGTTATAAAGTAAAAATTCTTACCATTATCTCTACTTCTTACAACGCTTACTAATATTCTTTGGCCTAAGACATTACCAACTTTAGTAAATCTTAAAATAGTATCATCAAACTTTTTTTCATATAATACCTCAGCTTCTTCTGGTAATAAATAGTAATCACTTTCATTAGTTGAATGATCAAAGGAATAAATATTATTTTTATCAGTACTAATTAAATGGCCTTTCTTATCTTTTTTTAAGATATCTCTAGCTCTTGCCTCTATATTACCATTATCATCATAATAGGTATAATAAACTTCTAAAGATTCTTTATTACTAAGATATGGATCATAGTCAATTTTACCAAAATCACCATGAATTTTAACTTTAGTTCCCATTAAGAACGGACCATAATAGTTATAATAATTAATATCAACGTATTTAATAAAAGAATCGACAACAGCCACATACTTTTTATTATCTACAATAGTTATATGCTCAGCGGGTATTTTATATAAAGCAATAATAGCTATAAATGGCATGAATACAACTAATAAAATTAGAAATAAGAAGAAACATATTAATGAACAAATAATGTTAATTTTTTCTAACCATGTTTTCTTATAAATATTTTTTATAATGCCAAGACTTAGACCAATTAAGGATAAAAAAATGATACCATTAATTACCCACATTTGAAAACGGATATTAAATAAGTAAAGAATAAGGCTTATAATAATATTAATAATTATAAATATACCCGTTGTAAGAAAAATATTTTGTTTTAATTTATATGCTAATTTATTCATAATCCCACCGGCTTAAGAAGA
This sequence comes from uncultured Bacilli bacterium, assembly GCA_934090775.1. GTDB lineage: Bacteria > Bacillota_I > Bacilli_A > RF39 > UBA660 > CAG-605. Next base: position 2,357 of record CAKOKF010000064.1, on the reverse strand, counting down.
ATTTCTCGTTCATAATTGCTTAAATAATTATCTTTTAAAATTAACTTCTTATTTTTGATAATAAAATTAGAAACATTTGGTATTTCGATATCATTACTCTCCTCATTAATCTTAGTACGATAATAGATTAAGACGTCATTTTGAATCTCAAACTTACCTGATGAGTCTTCTAAAGTTATAAATTTATGTTTACTTCTATCAACTTCATAATATATTTGTAAACTAGCTATCCATTCATTTTTCGTTTTACTTTTCTTAACATCGGGTAAAAAATAGACTTCTAAAGAGCTATCTTCCGCATCTAAGACTTTGAAAGTAGAAATACCACCAATCTTATTGTAATATTCTTCTAATTCTTTAGCGTTACAATAGTTGCCATCGCGAACAGTATATGAAATAGTGTTATAAATAATATTCCCTTTTACACTATAATCAATGATGGTAATATCAGCATCCGGATCATAATAATAGTTAGTATTATTACAAGTTAAATGGGTTAAAGTATTAAGAAAACTTTTTTGTTCATTAATTAAAACATTCTTTCCGCGGAAGTTTTTAAAAGAGTAATTAGTATCGTTATTTTTAATTAAAAATGAAAACTTAGGAACGCCTAATTTTATTAATTTATCTTCAAAATGATTATATCTTATAGGCATTACATCATAACCAAAAGATATTAATTTAAAAAGAATTGAAATAAAAATAACAAATATTGGTATTAACCATAATAAAAATTTTCTTTTTACCTGAACTTTTATTTTTCTTTTTTCTTCATTAAGAATAACTTCAACGTCAAGATTATTTTCTTGCTTAATTTGTAAGATACTATAAATATCTGTATCTAGGATGGCGGCTAATTTTTCAAGTAAGGTAATATCGGGCAAACTTAAGCCACGCTCCCACTTACTAACAGCTTTATCCGTCACAAATAACATTTCTCCTAATTGTTGTTGAGTTAAATTTTTTTCTTTTCTTTTTTGGGCAATAAATTTGCCAATGCGATTATTATCCATAAGGTGGTCCTCCTAAAAACATTATACTATAAAATATGTTTTTTGGACTCGACTGTTGGTTTAGTTGAATTTTTTCATTGTTAATACACCTTGTTATATTATATCATAACAATGTCTTTCTACTCATCTATTGTACTAACAAATTCTACTTTGGATATCTTATCATAAAACATCTTATGACTTTTTAAAAGTTTAAAGAAATTACCCATATATATTTTTAAAAGAATTAAAATACTAATAAAGATAATTATAAATTTATATAAAATATCAAGTTGCCAGTAATTTAAAAATTGGGAAATAATATATAAAAAGTCACTTGGTAAATAGAAAATGTAAAAATGTTCACAAAAAGCTTTAAGTAGTAATCGTAAGAAACTGTTATTAGGAAAAGTAAATCTAACATGAACAAAGCTACTACCAAAGGTTTTACCCTTTCGGAAATAAGGTATTAAAGAATAATAAAGAATAAAGATAAGGACTACACCTAACTTTTCAATTTTTTTATCTATTTTTAAAGTAAAAGCAATAATAGAGAAAAGACCTAGAAAGACTATATAAATTAGTAAATCAAGAAAAAATAAAGTAATACGTCTTAAACCGGATACCGTCTTGGCGGCTGCTTTAGTTTCTCGATCAATATGACTTCTAGTCGGTAGAAATTTAATTTTACTCATGAGAAAACAGCCTATTAAACCACCTAAAGTATTCATCATTAAATCATCAACATCAAAAAGACGATAAGGTCGTGGATAGATAAAGTAAAGACCAGTAACTTGAGTTAATTCAAAGAAAAGAGATAAAAGAAAACTATATTTTAAAGTCTTCTTATAATCACATTCAAAGTAATAACGTAAATACATCCCAAAAGGAATGGTCATAAATATATTAAAGACGACCGTATAAAAACTAGCATCTTTAATAGCACTTAAATAAGTAGATGGATTATTCCAAACTAAAGGTGTTTCTTTAATAAAATCATAAAGAAATTTAAAAGGAATTAACTGGTATTTAGAAGTAGTAAGACTAGCTACATATTCCCTACTAGGTAGTGGTAAAATGACTAAAAAATAAATAGTCATTAGATAAAGAATAAAGGAATAAATAATCAAAGTTCTTAATTTGTTTATCGAACCAAACTTATGATACTCGATTAAAATAAAAGGAATAGTTATTATGAAGGCTACAAGTGGAAATAATAAAAAAGCAGTTTTAAATGTTGTTAAATATATCATATACTATTTTAAAGAACTACCAACTATAGTAGTTGGATCCTCTCTAGAATTTTTTAAGTAATTCAAACTCACTAAGTATTATATCACAATCTAAATACTTTAATTAATATTT
>CAKOKF010000063.1 GCA_934090775.1 uncultured Bacilli bacterium | reverse complement strand
TAATTACTGTCTCCTTTTTTTATGCTCTTATTTTAGGTTTAACTGGTCATTATAGACTATATAAAAATAGTGGTAAATCCTGGTATCTTACTATATTTAATATATAAATTATTAATTTTTAACGGTATTAATATTGTTATTTTTTATATTTATAATTTATATGTAATTATTTTTATGAATTCGGTAAAAATAAAGATAGTAAGGGAGTGTTTGTTAGATGAATTTAAGAGAAATTGTTGGTTTAAATACTAAGTGGTATCGTTATCAAAATGGGTATACTCAAGAGAAATTTGCGGAACTAGCTAATTTTAAAATGGCTTATATTAGTATTGTGGAAAATGGTGAAGCAAATTTAACTTTAAATAATATAGAAATTATTGCTAAATCGTTAAATATCGAACCGGAGTTATTATTTAATAAAGAAACAGCTAAACAAGCAAAAGTTTTACCTAAAAGAATTTATATGTATAAAAAATAAGTGTCGTAAAATAACACTTATTTTTTTAAACTATTAATAGCTTGATTATAATCATCACTTAAACAAACATAAGATCCAGAAACAACGGCATCAACATAGTCTTTAATAAGATTAATGGTTTTATCATTGATGCCACCATCGACTTCTATTCGGCCTTTATAAACACTTTTTAGTTCTTTTAGTTTATTAACTGTTTCAGGTAGAAAACTTTGGCCCCCGGCTCCAGGTGTAACACTCATTACTAAAACCATATCAACATATTTTAATAAGGTTTTAATTTCTTTAATAGAAGTGTTTGGATTAATAGCAAGACCGGGTAACATACCAGCATCAATAATATGAAGAATCGTTTTTAGGGGTTCTTTTAAAATCTCATAATGGACAATGAAATGAGTTGGTTTAAAAGTCTTACAATAATCGATATAATTATCAGGATTAGTTACCATTAAGTGAAACTCTAAAGGTTTAGTAAAGTCTTGTAAAGACATTTCTTCTAAAGATATAGTCTTATTTTTTGTAAAAGTTCCATCCATAAAATCAACATGAATTAAATCACAATTAGAATTATTTAAAGCAATTATTTGCTCTTTAAGATGATATTTACTCTTTAAAAATGATACACTTACTTCCATTTTTCATTCTCCAAAAAATTTATATAGTTTTCATATCTACTAGGTAAGATTTCTTTCCCAATATTGGCTTTTACTCCACAGTCTATTTCTTTAAAATGTTTACAATCTTTAAAACGACAATTATAATTTTTAAATTCGATAAAGCCATTTTTTAAGTCGTTAGGATTAGTAAAGTTTAAATCAAGAGCACTAAAACCAGGGGTATCTAGTAAATAAAAGTCATTTACTTTATAAATTTCAACATGACGAGTGGTATGGATACCACGACCTAAAGCTTTAGAGATGGGTTGGGTTTTAATATTATAGCCGCCAAGTTTATTGATAAGGCTAGATTTACCGGCCCCACTTTGACCGAGAAGACCAACTTCTTTACCTTTTAAGATAGTATTAATTTTTTCAAGCTCCGTATTAATGACTGTATCAATACCAATTTTTTGATAATAAGTTATTAAGTTATTAACTTCCTCTTGTTCTTTTTGATTTAAAAGATCATATTTTGTAAAACAAATCATACTAGGAATATTATTAAGAGCAAGAAAAGCCAGTTGTTTATCTAAAAGGTTAAGTGATAAAGCTGGCTCTTTGGTACTGGTAACACAAATGACTAGGTCGATGTTACTAATATTAGGTCTTGTTAAATAATTTTTTCGAGGTAATATTTCTAAAATATATTTCTTTTCGATATCAATTATTACTTCATCACCGACCATCGGACTTATTTCATTTTGACGGAATTTACCTCTAGCTCTAGCATTAATAATGGTATCGTTTACAAGAACACTATATAGGTTACTGATAATACGGATAATTTTTCCCTTATTCACAAACTTCCTCATTCGGATTGCATTCAACAACATCTTCTTTAACAAAAATAGTTATCGTTAGACTAGCCCCGCTGGTAACTTGTGTTCCACTTGGTCTAGATTGGAAAATAATATCACCATTCTTATAATTGCCGGAAGCTTCACTTACTTCTTTAAACTTACAATTAATACTATATTGAGAACAAAATTGTTCAATTTGTTCTCTTGTATAATCGCCACTCGTAAAGTCAGGATATTTAGTTGTTACATTAGGAATATAAAGAATGACTGTATCGCCTTTAGCAACTTTTTCTCCAGCTTTAATAGATTGATCAAGGATCGTTGAAGCATCAATATTAGTATCACTTACATCACGTTTTTCGGGAATTACTAAGATACCATAGGCCGTTAGAGTTCCATAGACAGTATAATAGTTTTTACCTGTAAAGTCTTCCATGGTGAAGCCTTCATTACCAGTTGATATGTATAAAGTTATTTCACTACCCTTTGTTTTTTTAACACCAGCGACGGGATTAGTTTTTACAACTTTACCAACGGGAACTTCATCGCTTGCTTGTTCTTTTTGTTGATCAGCTATTTTAAAGCCTTCATTTTGTAAAGTATTGATCGCATCACTGATATCAAGGCCAGCTACATCAGGAACTTTGATCTCTTGTTGATTAGTAATTACAGGTAATAAAACAATAATAGAAGTTATTACTAATATAATACCGGTAAAGACTGCAAATAAAGTTATTAATATTTTATTATCTTTTTTCGTATTTTCCACCTCTTCTGGTTTTATTTCTTTAACTATGCCATCAGTTTTATTGGTGGTTTTGGTCGCATTTTTAGGTTTTCTATCTTCATCAAATTCCGGATATGGTAAGACAATTTTAGGTTCATTTACTCTTGAATCATCTAAGCAAGTTCTTAAGTCTTCATTCATACTTCTAGCATCAGCATATCTATTTTTAGGATTTTTAGCAGTTGCTTTGATGATAATATTTTCTACACTTTGGGGTATTTCAGGATATTTATCTCTTACACTAGGTATTTTTTCTTTTAGATGTTTAAGGGCTATTTCAACAGCATTATCACCTTTATATGGTAATTCGCCAGTTAAGAGTTCATACATCAAAATACCCATGGAATAAATATCACTTTGTAAGGTTGAGCCTTTACCATTAGCTTGTTCCGGTGGTAAATAATGAACGCTACCCATTACGGAATTGGTTTGGGTTAATTGGGTGCTGTTCATCGCCATGGCAATACCGAAATCAGTTATCTTAACAAGGCCACTATCTAAAATCATGATGTTTTGAGGTTTTATATCACGGTGAATAATATAAGCATCATGAGCAACGGATAAACCATCGGTTATTTGGAGCATGATATCGATTACTTCGCTTAAAGTTAGGCGTCCACGTTTTTTTAAGAGTTGTTTTAACTGACACCCTTCAATATATTCCATAACAATATAATACTGGCCATTATCTTCGCCAACATCGTAAACTTCTACAATATTAGGATGACTAAGACTTGAGGCTGATAAAGCTTCTCTTTGGAAACGACGTACAAATTTTTCATCAGTAGCTAAGTCGCCACGTAAAACTTTGACCGCAACGTTACGATCTAAAATCGTATCATAGGCTAAATAAACGTTAGCCATTCCTCCTTCGCCAATAGATTTTATTATTTGATAACGATCGTTAATTTTTTGTCCTTTCATTATCATATTATTCACCACTTTCTTTTACTAAATAAGCTATTGATATATTATCGGTTCCACCCCTGGCATTACATTTTCTAATTAATTTAACGACTTTTTCTTCAACGGTAAGTTCTGGATCATTTAAGACTTTTTCGATGGCTTCATTACTTAACATATTAGTTAGACCATCACTGGATAGAAGAATAGCATCAAAGGACATGTCGACTTCGTAAATATCTGGTACAACATCTTCTTCGCCCCCTAAAGCTTTCATTAAAACATTTTTTTTAGGATGATATTTGGCTTCTTCTTCGGTTAAGTCACCAGCTTGGACTAGTAGTTGAACTAAAGTATGGTCTTTGGTAACTTTAAGTAAGTGACCATTTTTCATAGCAAAGCCACTAGAGTCACCCACATTAGCATATAAAAGGAAATCATGCGTTAGAAGGGCAACAACGACAGTCGTACCCATGCCTTTACTTTCCGGATTGTTACTAGCATATTCAACGATATGATGATTTATTTCACTAATATTATCTTTTAACCAGTTCGTTGCATCATATTTAGTACCGACGGTTACTAGGTCATTAAATCTTTTGCCTAAGTGAGTTACAACCATGGATGAAGCAACTTCGCCGGCGCGATGACCACCCATGCCATCAGCAACGATAAGTAAATATTCGCTGGAATCATTTTTTAGAATAGTAACGGAATCTTCATTATGACTTCTTACCTTCCCAGCATCCGTTAAATAAAATGTTTTCATTTTTCTTCCTCCTTACTTCTTAGTTGGCCACAAGCTGCGGAAATATTACTACCAAATTTTCTTCTAACTGTTACATTAATTTTATTTTTAACTAAAGTATCATAGAACTCATCAATTTTTTTCTTATTACTCTTTTTAAATTCTAGATGGTTAGTTTCATTATAAGGTATCATATTAACATAAACATTTAATCCCCTTAATAGTTTGGAAAGTTCTAGAGCACATTCCTTACTATCATTTATATCTTCTAGCATAACATATTCAATAGTAACTCGTCTATTAGTTTCTTTAATATAATCTTTAATGGCTTTTATTACTTCACTGATATTATAAGCTTTATTAACAGGCATTATTTTATTTCTTATTTCATCATTAGGAGCATGTAAGCTTAAGGCTAAGTTTACTTGTAAATCTTCTTTACTAAATTCATATATTTTAGGGACTAGTCCACAAGTGGATACGGTTATATGACGGGCTCCGATACTAATACCTTTAGGATCATTTATAATTCTTATAAAGTCCATTAGGTTATCATAGTTATCAAAAGGTTCCCCAATTCCCATAACAACAACACTGGATATTCTCTTACCGATATCTTTTTCAATAAGAAGGATTTGTTCAACCATTTCATAGGCTTCTAAGTTTCGTACTTTTTTTCTTCTTCCCGATTCACAAAATTTACATCCCATGTTGCAGCCTACTTCACTAGATACGCAAACACTTAAGCCGTAATCATGTTCCATGAGAACAGCTTCGATATAGTTATGGTCTTTAAGTAAGAATAAGTATTTATGAGTATCAGTATCATGTTCAACTTTCGTAATACTTATCATATCCATACTAAAATCATTCTTTAATTTATCTTGGATTTCTTTTTTAATATTACTCATTTTATCAATAATATCTACTCTTTTTAGGTATAACCATTCGTATACTTGTAAAGCTTTAAATTTCTTTTCCCCAATATTAATAAAATATTCTTCTAAATCACTTCTTTTTATTCCATATATATTTTTCATAAAATTCACTTCTCTTTGCACCGCTTATTATACCTTAATTTACTTATCTTCACAAGTTAACTCTTTAATTAAAAAAGGAGTCTCGTTTAAGAAGAGTATTCCTTCTTAAGCGAAACCCTTCGCATTATTTTTATTTTTGGGTTCCTTGGCTTCCCAATTATTGTCTAGTACACGTCCTTTTAATACGCTTTATATTTTTTCAATACTTACTAGTTTCCACATCCGCAACTTATATCTTTCTAA
>CAKOKF010000062.1 GCA_934090775.1 uncultured Bacilli bacterium | reverse complement strand
ATAGTATCATTTATTCAACAGGTCCATTAGAGCTTAAAGGAACAGGCATTCTAAATATCAATGGCAATCAAAATATAGGTATCAATGTTGTTTCTAATGATTTTACTTTAAATAGTGGAACCGTGAATATCAATGCTAAAAATTATGGTATCGTTACTAGTGAAGATGGTGGTTTAATCGATATCGTTGATGGCAATTTGTTTATAAATAGTACGAAAGCTAATCTTAAATCAAAACAAGACATTGCCATCGATGGCGGCTTAACATATCTTATAGGAACCGAAGAAGACGCACCAATCGATACTACCGGTGGTTATTCAATTAACGGTGGTACCTTAATTGCCCTAGGCAAAGACATTTATGAAACTCCTGTTACTAGTTCGAAAAATTATACCGTTTGTCTTAAATTACAAGATATTGTTAAAAAGGAAAGTGTTCTTAGTTTAATAAATAGTGATAATAAAGAAATATTGACTTTTCAAGCTCAAGATGATTTTAATTCACTTATTATTAGTACTAAATCTTTAACTAAAGGTAATTATAAATTTTATAAAGATGGTACTAGTACTGGAAATTTAGAAAATAATATTTATAAAGATGGCAAATATATAGATGGTACTTTGGTAACCGATGATATTTCCATAACAAGTAAAGTTACAGCTAAAAAGTAGTGAGTTTTAAATACCCACTACTTTTAATATTATAAAAATTAGATTAAAGTAAAATTATATTTCGCGCATTAATTCTTTATCTTTAAAAGGATTCTTTCTATCAATCTTGTCGACAAATAAGATACCGTCTAAATGATCTATTTCATGTTGAAATGCTACTGCAATATCTTCACGAACACGAATACGATAAGTATCACCATTGTAATCGTTATACTCAACGGTAACTCGGGCACATCTTGGTACAATGCCTTCTACTTCACGATTAACTGATAGACAACCTTCGCCCTCGCCAACATAGATAAGTTCTTCGCTTTGTGAAATAATTTTAGGATTAATTATAACATAATTCTCAAATTTTCCTTTTTCTACTTCATCAACGATAACAAAGATACGTTTACCAATTCCAATTTGTGGATAGGCAAGCCCCATCCCAGGTCGCAAGTCGTATTTTTCAGCATATTTTTCAATTTGACTCATAGTAAGATAAGTAATCATATCTTCAATATTTTTTTGATCTTCTTTAGAAATTGGAAACTCCGTTATTGGTAAAGCTTTTTTATGTAATATCTTTTCCTTTTCATCTAATATCTTTATATTTGGTAACTTCATAATACTACCCCACATTCATAGGTATTTTACCAAAAAATATTCTAAAAGGAAAGGGGTAATTTTAAAGTCTAATTTTCAAATAACTTATAGTATTAATTATTATTTATCAACTATAAAAGTTTCTAATTAGTAAATATTTATAAATAGATTTTAAAGCATAAATATCCAAGTAAACTTTTTTAGTCGGTTAAATTAATTAATTTTTGCCAAAAGAAAAAGAGAGAAGCCTCTCTTAACGGTTGTTATTGCCACCAGCATACCAACCAGCGCCGATGATAATTACTAATAGAATAAATAAAACAATCCAAATAGCAGCGCCATAGCCATAACCAGCAGTGGTACCAACATAAGTACTACAAGGATTTTGATAACCGTAGCCACCATAGTAGCCGTTATTACCGTAATAATACATATTTATACCTCCTTTATGTATCTAATATATTTTATGGATTGACACGTTTTTTGACACAAGTAGAAATTTATCCCTAAAAACTTAGTTAATTTATGGTATTATTATAATAGGTGGTCAAAATGAAGAAGAAAATAGCCAAAATGGACTTACTTTTACTTTTTTTAATCATTTTATATTCAGTTTTAGGATGTATAATGATTTTTAGTGCTTCAAGTGTCCTGACAGTATTAAAGCAGGGCGTTGCTAGTAATTATTATTTTATTCGGCAATGTGCTATTTTAGTTATAAGTGTTATTGCTGCTATTATCGTGACACGGTTTCCCTTAAAATCTTATAAAATTATTTCATATTTACTGATGATTTTAATCGGAGCCTCTCTCGTAGGTCTGCTACTTGCTGGTAAAATTACTAATGGGACCAAGGGATGGTATGAGTTAGGATTTTTTAACTTCCAACCCGCTGAATTTGCTAAGTCAATTATTATTATTTATTTAGCTTATAGTTATGAAGATATTGTTAAGAAAAAAGAAACTCGGGCCTTTATTTACTTTATTCCTTTATTTTTTGCTGAAGTTATAGCCCTTTTGGTTCTAAAACAGCCGGATCTTGGGAGCGCTATTATCATTGGTGTTTTAGCCATTCTTATCTTCTTTGCTGTTCCCATGCCAAAGAAAACTAGATTACGAGCTAATTTAATAATTTTCATTGTTGCCGTTATAGGTGTACTAGGTTGCGTAGCTTTTAAAGACAAAATATTTACCAGTTATCAGTTATCGCGTTTTTCCTTTCTTGCCCCTTGTAGCGAAGAAAAGCGAAACGAACGACTAGGTTATCAAGTTTGTAATGGTTATATTGCTATTAAAAATGGTGGCTTATTTGGTCTTGGTTTTGGTAATTCAACTCAAAAATATCTTTATTTGCCAGAAGCTCACACCGACTTTATCTTCCCAATTATTGTCGAAGAACTAGGCTTAGTAACCGGTATCCTGATTATTTTGGGATACATAATCATTCTTTTGCAAATTTTAAAAATAGCTAAAAATGCTCCTGATGTTAGTATGAGTTTAATCGCTTATGGCACTTGTTGTTATCTAGCGTTACACACTCTAGTTAATCTCCTTGGTGTTTTAGGTTTAATGCCATTAACAGGGGTACCACTTCCATTCTTTAGTTACGGTGGTTCCTTTGCTATCAATGCTATTGTCATGATTGGGATAACTGAAAAAATAGCAGTCGAAAGTCAAAATAAAAAATTGCGTGATAAAATAATTAAACTTTAAAAAGCTAAATAAATGGTTAATTCATTTACTTAGAGTGGAAAAAATAAAAAAATTGTCAAAAATTAACAAAAATTAAAAACTTTTGAAGGAAATTCATGATCTATTACCAATATATATAATTAGGAGGTGATAAATTATGAATTTTTATTTTGACTTAGTAAAACAGTTTTTTTCTAAGTATTTTGTTAAGCTTTTTATGATTTTAATAAGTTTAAGTATTTTAGGTATAAATATCTACCATACTTTTTTTCAAACTAATTTAAAATCTATTAATGATGCCACCAAATATGATGTGGCCTTAGCAAATAATGATCTTGAAATTAGCAGTAAAGATAATAATCTTATGCAAAATACTGAAAATTCTTTAGAAGAAACTGCCAACGAAGAAAAATACTATGTTGATGTTAAAGGTGCCGTCAAAAATCCTGGGGTCTATGAAGTATCAACTAACAGCATTGTAAACGATTGTCTAAAATTGGCTGGTGGTCTTCTAAAGACTGCAGATACTACAACTATTAATCTAAGTAAAAAAGTAAGTTTAGAGATGGTTATTTATGTTCCTAAAAAAGATGAAGTAGTTAAATCAACAACTAATACGACTGTTACTAAGAATCAAGAAATCCCCAATAATGCAGCAATTCCAGATAAAGATACCACGACTGTTAGTAGTGATGCTAAAACCGATAATGATACCAATGTTTTAATCAATATCAATACGGCTACTAAAGATGAGTTAACAACACTTACTGGAATAGGTGCCGCCAAAGCCCAAGATATTATTGACTATCGTACTAATAATGGCAACTTTAAGACGATTGAAGATCTAAAAAATGTCAGTGGAATTGGAGAAGCTTTATATGCCAAAATCAAAGATAATATTACTGTTTAAAATCTTTATTTATATTTTGACAATTATAAGTCTTCTAATAAGTTTTTATCGAAGTAACTTTATTGTAAAAACCTCGAGTTATACTGGCGAGGAAACAACTATTGAAGGAACTGTTATTGACTACAAAAAGACTAGTGATAAATTAACGATGACTATCTTAACGAAAAATCAAAATAAGTCCGAAAAAATTATAGCTAATTACTATTATTCTAATAATTTGCAAACTAGCTCTAAACCTTCTTCTAAATTAAATCTTGATATTAAGATAGGGGATAATGTCCTTTTAAAAGGAACATTGAACCAACCTTTAAATAATACTATTCCTAATACTTTTAACTATAAAAAATATCTTTATTATAAAGAGATATATTATCTTTTTACAATAAAAGGAATAGTAAGTGTTAATCCAAGTCCAAACCTCTTTTTTAAACTGCAAAACTTTACCTATGAGCGTACTATGCGCATTGATGATAAAGGATATCTTACTATGCTTATTTATGGTAAAAAACTTATTGACCAAGATATTTATAGTTCTTTACAGGAGTTAGGAGTTATTCATTTATTTGCTATTTCCGGTTTACATATAAGCATATTTACGATGATCTTGGAAGTACTTTTAAAAAAGATAAAAATGGGGTCTCGTAATTTTATTATTATTATCTTTTTAATAATATATGCATCTTTACTAGGTTTTCCGGCTAGTGTAGTACGGGCTTTAACGATGTTTATATTTTTAAAATTCTTTTCCCTTTTAAAAGAAAAATTCAAGATGAGTTTTAAAACCTATAAAGTGCTGCTATTAAGTATATCTTTTCTACTCTTAATCAATCCTTATTTGCTTTACGATATTGGCTTTCTTTACTCAAGTTTATGTGCCTTTGGCCTTATTTATTACAATGATAAAACTAAAAATTATATTTTAAAGTCATTAAAAACAACTTATATAGCGTGTTTATGGTCATTACCGATATCGATATCTCTTAATTATTCTTATAATCTTTTGAGTCCATTCTTTAACCTTTTCTTCGTTCCCTTTATAAGTTTTATTTTCTATCCCGTATGCCTTCTAACTTTTGTATTTCCATTTTTCCTTTCTATCTTAAAATTTTTAATCTTTTTGTTAGAGGGTTTTACGGTAATATTTTCTAAACTAAGTATTAATATTATCTTGCCTAAAATGAATATCATTGTAATTATTATTTATTATCTAAATATTTTTCTCTTATCTAAATATAAGAGTAAGTATTATCATTTTCTAAATCTTCTAATTCTTTATTTATATCCTTGGCAATATGATTTATCTAATAACTTAAAAGTCTATTATTTAGACGTTTCTCAAGGCGATGCAAGTGTTATAGTAAGTCCTAGAAAAAAAGAGGTAGTTATGATTGATACCGGTGGTCTTACAACTGATACAAATTATTATACTGCTCAAAATATTATTAAATTTTTCCATAGCATTAATATCAAAAAGGTAGATACTTTAATTATAAGCCACGGTGATTATGACCATATAGGTAATGCTTTTTATTTGATAGACAATATTAAAATCAAAGAAATAATTTTTAATAATAATGAGTTTAATGAATTAGAAAGTAATCTTATAAAAATAGCTCAAACCAAGAAAGTTAATGTTAAAAAAGGTAAGGAAAACACTCAAGGAAAACTTTTAAATTTTCAATTTCTTAATACTTTAACTTATGATAATGAAAACGATAATTCTTTAGTAACGTATCTAAAGTATCAAAATTATTCTTTTCTTTTTATGGGTGATGCCTCTATTAAGGTTGAGGATAATCTTATAAAAAAATATATGTTCGGCCAAGTAGACTTTTTAAAGGTAGGTCATCATGGTTCTAAAACTAGTACAAGTTTAGCATTTGTTAATATGATAAATCCTAAGTATGCCCTTATCAGTGTAGGTAGGAAAAATAAATATGGTCATCCTAATAAAGAAGCTTTAGAAAATTTAAAAAATAGCATTATTTATCGAACTGATATTTTAGGAACA
>CAKOKF010000061.1 GCA_934090775.1 uncultured Bacilli bacterium | reverse complement strand
AAAAACTTACTTTTATTGTTTTTTATAATATAATTACAGTATGTTTTTACTCTTTTTATTTATAAATATTTAGCTTTAAAATTTTCTTATTTTATAAACACTATTCCCTATGGAAGTATTAATTGACAGGAATATCTTTTAATGTTAAAGTAAAGAGCAATTAATATGAAAAGAGGTTCCTTATGAAAAGAGGCATTAATAAAAGAATAGCATCTTTACTTTTATGTTTAACTATTAGCATTCAAAATACCGCTTGTATGGCAAAACCGAATAATACTTTCGTTAATATTGATCTACCAAGTCAATCAATTACTACTGATTCTAAAGATGATGATATTGAAGCAACACTCAATTTCTTTGCTCACGAATTAAGTAAAGTCGATGGTATTGACTCACGTATCACCTTTACTAGCGAGGAAACAAATAGAATTTTAGAAAGTGTCTCCCCTATTTTTTGTACAAATACAACAAATTGGACTGAAGAATCATTATATGAAAAAATAGAGGATAATACAAAAGCGTATATCCAAAATAAAACTAATACCTATTCAGCTTTAGATATTACAAATTTATATAATTTAGAGAAAGATGAAACGGAAGCTTTTCAAAATTTAGAAATAGGAATGGGAATTAAAAATGCTTTAGAAGCTCAAATAAGAGAAATTTTAAAAAATAATAATCGCCAACAAATTCATCAGTTTACAAATTTAAATATTGTAGTTATAGATGCTTTTAAAGAATTAGACGAAGCTGATCTTCTAGCTAGATTTCGAAGTGAAGATAATGTTATTGAAATATCTTTAACGGCACTTAAAGAAAATTATGATTATTTTAAAGAGTGTAATGATGGATTGTTTATGATAGATGCTGCTAAACTTTTAGCAATGCATGAAATGAATCATGTAAAAGAAACAGCTTGTCCTGATCAAATAGCAAATGGGAAAGAAAAAAATTTAAGTATTGATGGTAAAAATTATTCTTTTATTCTAGAAGCTAATGCAGAAAACGATTTATATCATGGCGATTTAAAGCAAGAAAATCCAGCTTTATTAGAATTTACTAATCCTCATGATATACTTGCCTACATGCTTTTAAAAAAATATTCTAATTACTGTGAAATCGAAAATCTTTTATTGTGTATTAATGCTTTTGATAATTCTTCTAATGTTAGTGACTTTTATCAAGCTATATATAATAATGATCTATCTAAGATTTATGACATGTTAAATATTAGTAATGACGAGGAAAAGATAACATTAAATAAGATTATATATAGTGTTGATGCAATGGCAAACTATAATGACTTTGCTATTAAAGCAAAAGAACAACTACATATTTCAGGAGAAGTTAGTAACGATGATTTTTTAAAAATAAATGATTTAATTGGAGAAATGGAATATGTTGATATTATGAAATTAACTCTAAAAAATTTAATCTTTTATAATGAAAAACAAAATGACTTAACAATTGAGGATAATTTAAATTTGTATAAATTCTTACTTTATACTATATATAGTGAAGCCGCGATAACAAATTTTAATGAATGGTTAGATATTACTGACTATTATTTTTATCAAGAATATTATGATAGTATGCAAAAACTAGAAAATATATTTTTTACTTATTTGGCGAGACGATATGCTATTAGTTTTGATGAGGTTTGCACTCTTTCTAATGGAGATACTGTAATTAACGATTTTTATGAATATGCACAATATAATGATGCTAATTTTGATAATTTATTACAAAAATTTCCAAAGTTACAAACTTTATTATTACCAACTAAAGATGCTTATTTAGCAAATAAAGATGCTATTAATGGTAAAGAATATTACTATGCAAGTGAGGATGAAGAACCTATTAAATTAACTATGCGTCATAGTACTCATTAATATTTATAAAAGCCTTAATATAGAGAAATATTAAGCTTTTTTTGTTTTATTTTATTTTTTTTAACTTATATGTTATAATTTTCTATATAAGGATATAAGGAGTAATGACATATGATAGAAAAAAATGAAAGTAAAACTTTATATGACGAAATATTTAATGCTAATAAAGCACCAGAAGTTATTGATAATAATGGTAATCAAGAAATTAAAGATGCTCTTAAAATGGAAAAATTTGATAATAAAGAGTTAATTGATTTAGAAGATATATTTGTTTTTGAAGATCAAGAGAAAAATAATGATTCTAGTAGTAATGATAATTCTTTAGAATTACCTAGTAAAGCAAAAGAAGATATTGCTTTAGATGATGCTAAGTACTATGATCTTATTAATAATACTTTAGTTGATTTACGATTAAATTTAGAAGATAGTAATGATAAAGTAGAAGAATTACAAAGTGTTAATTTAGATAATTTAATTAAAAATGATAACGAAAATGCTAAAGAAGAAGCCTTACAAGAAGATATTAAAGAAGATTTAAATACTGAAGTTTTAGAAGAAAATCAGGGAATAAACAATGTTAACATAGAAGTTTCCAAAGAACAGCCGCAAAAAAAAGGTTCATATTTTTGGCTAAATTATGCCTTTGTAGCTATTTTGGTAGTCATTTCCATTGTAGGAAGTTTAACACTATTAATTAAATAAAATTTAAAAAGACTTAAAATCTTATAATTATGATTTAAGTCTTTTATTTTAGTTTTCTTTATTAGTTTTGGCTTTTTTCTCTTTAGGTAAAGTTTCTTTTCTTGATAAATTCAAACGTCCTTTATTATCGTAACCTAATGATTTAACAGTTATTTCATCGCCAACTTTGAATAAGTCTTTTGGATGTTCAACACGTTTGTTATCTAATTGAGAAACATGGCATAACCCTTCAACTCCTGGCCATAATTCAACGAAACAGCCAAAACTTTCTACTTTGGTAACTTTGCCGGTATAAATAGCATCTTTTTCTACTTCCCGTACTACTGATAAAATTCTTTCTTTAGTCATATTAATTATATTTTGATCTTGATGATAAATAATAACTCGGCCATCATCTTCTAAGTCTACTTTTACAGCATCTTTATCATTAACTGAAGTAACATTACTACATTCTAAGATAATTTTAGTAATCATCTCGCCACCCTTACCAATGACATCTTTAATTTTTTCAGGGTTAATAGTAAAACATTCAATTTTAGGAGCATAAGGAGATAATTCCTTTCTTGGAGCTGCGATAGCTTCTTGCATAACATCTAATACTTCTAAACGAGCTTTTTTAGCTTGAGCAAGAGCTTTCTTTAAGATAGCTTCAGTTACACCTTTAATTTTAATATCCATTTGTAAAGCCGTAATGCCTTTTTTAGTACCTGCAACTTTAAAGTCCATATCGCCCATATGGTCTTCTAAACCTTGAATATCAGTTAAAATAGTATATTTTTTGCCATCTTTAGATGTAATTAAACCCATGGCGATACCAGCAACAGGAGCCTTAATTGGTACACCAGCCGCCATTAGCGACATGCAACCGGCACAAATAGTTGCTTGCGATGAAGAACCATTTGACTCCATAATTTCGGATACAACACGCACTGTATATGGAAACTCTTCTTCGCTTGGCATAACTTGAAGTAAAGCTCTTTCACCTAAAGCACCATGGCCAATCTCACGACGTCCTGGTGAACCATAACGGCCAACTTCACCAACACAATAAGCTGGGAAATTGTAATGTAACATGAAACGTTTTGTGTCTTCTAGGCCTAAACCGTCTAAAATTTGATGTTCATTTAAAGCACCTAAAGTTGTAGTTGCTAAAGCTTGGGTTTCACCTCTTGTAAATACTGCGGAACCGTGGGTTCTTGGCAAGATATCAACTTCCGCTTTTAGTGGACGAATTTCATCCATCGCACGACCATCAGGACGAATATGTTTTTTAGTTATTAAATCTCTTACACATTCTCCTTCAATCTTATCAACTAATTTTTTGACATCTTTAATAATGCTATCAATATTAATATTACCTGCATAAATCTCAGCAAAATGACCAATTGTACTTTCTTTGACATTGCTTATTGCATCATATTGGGCAAGTTTTCCCTTTACATCAAAACATTTAAACATATTGTCAGTTGCGTATTCTCTTACTTGACTTTCTAATTCTTTATCGATAGAGGCTAGATCAACGGTTACTTTTTCTTGACCTACTTCTTTCACAATATCGCTTTGAAACTTACAAAGTTTTTTAATTTCTTCATGACCAAACATCAAAGCTTCTAGCATTTCTTTTTCACTAGCTTCTTTAGCGCCCGCTTCCACCATACAAATAGCATCTTTGCTACCAGCAACCGTTACACTTAATGTAGTATCTACGGCTTGTTTGGTATCAGGATTTATAATATAGTCTTTACCAATTTTACCAACAACAACACCAGCAATTGGTCCATCAAATGGAATATTAGAAATAGATAAGGCTAAACTTGATGCAAACATGGCTGTCATTTCCGGAGAATTATCAGGATCAACTGACAAGACAGTATTTATAACCTGAACTTCGTTTCGAAAATTTTCATCAAACATGGGTCTTATCGGACGGTCAATTAGACGCGCTGTTAATGTCGCGGCATCACTTGGTCTTCCCTCTCTTTTAATAAAGCCACCTGGAATTTTACCAACGGAATATAATCTCTCTTGGTAAAGAACAGTTAAAGGAAAGAAATCCTGTGTTATAGGAGTATTACCCATAACTACGGCAGTTAAAATAACAGTATCACCATAACGAACTAATACAGAAGCATTAGCTTGTTTTGCATATTCACCGGTTTCAACTACTAACTTTTTACCTAAAAAATCATATTCAAATACTCTTTTACTCATAATTTTACTCCTTAATTTTTTAATCTTTATTAAGTTTAATAAAGAATTCCTATTTTATAGTAACATAAAATACTATTAATAGGTACAATTTAGACTTTTTTAGTCTTAATAATCTATTTTTCAAGAAAAAAAGCACTATAAAGATAAGTGCCTACTTTCTAATATTTAATTTTTTAATAGTTTCTCTGTAGCTAACTACATCGTTTTTCTTTAAATAATCTAATAAACTTCTTCTTTTACCTACCTTCATAAGTAATCCTCTTTTTGAATGATAGTCATGAATATGAGTCTTTAGATGTTCAGTTAAATCGTTAATTTCATATGTAAGAATAGCAATTTGAGCTTCAGTTGCACCGCAACCTTTTTCCTTACCAAATTCTTTAACTAATTTTGCTTTTGTTTCTTTTGAAACTGCCATATTTATCTCTCCTTTTCTAATAATCCGTTTAATCTTAGCAAAAATCCGAAAGATGAGTGGTTTAAGCCAGGAATAAACTTTCCTAAATATCTTATATTATTTTTCCTTAAAAAGCAAGTACTAATTTTCAAAAGTGGCATCTAAATAATAAATTGGTCTTCCCTCTTTTTGATATTGTTTTTCATAATTAGTTAATACATTAGGAATTGGCTTTTCTTCGTGATGCAAATCAAGACTTACTCGTTCAAATGTATACCAATATTGTGATAAACTCATTAATGAATATGCAAAATAGCCTTTATTATCGGTTTTTAAAATAATATGTTTGGTTTTTTTAAATACTCTATCATATAATTTTAAATAACTAACATGAGTAAGACGTCTTTTTTCATCATGAGCTTTTGGCCATGGTTCTGGGAAGGTTAAATAAATTGTATCTATTTCTTTTTTAAAGACTTTATCTAAATCACCAGCATCCATATTAATTAGTTTTAAATTATTTAGTTTAGCTTTATCTAATATTCTTATGGCACTTACCATTTGGGAGGCATTAATTTCAATACCAATAAAGTTAATATTTGGATATTTTTTTGCCATTTCAATTATAAAATCACCACGTCCCATACCTATTTCAATTTTTATGGGATTATTGTTATTAAATAGACTACTCCATTTCCCAATATAATTAGTAGGATTTGCAACAACATAAGGACTACGATTTACAATTTTATCGGCATCTTTTACTACTATGTATTCCATATTTTCTCCGTTTCTTTTTTATAATA
>CAKOKF010000060.1 GCA_934090775.1 uncultured Bacilli bacterium | reverse complement strand
GGTTTCTACTTTAATCTCTTGATTAGGAAGAATGATTAAATCTTTTAGAATCATCACAGGTAGATAATTATTCATAATAACCACATCCATTTATAACTAAACTCTATAGTACCAATTTAAGATTTATTTGACAAGGTTTTTTAAATATTTTTTAAGATTTTTAGTTTATTTATAAGAATGAAAAGATATAAATTAGTTTATATATAAATAATGAAAGTATTACTAAATACTTATTATATTATATAGATATAGTAAGTTACTATTTAACTACTTTTTTCACACAAAATTCATAGTAAATTAAAGACTTTTATGGTAAAATTTAATTATGGAGGTTAGATATTTATGAAATTAAATATTAGAGGAAAAAATTTAAGTGTTACACCAGCAATAAAGGAGTATATCGAAAAGAAATTAAGCAAGTTAGATAAATACTTCAAAGATGGTGATAATACTACTTCCAATGTTATTATTAAGACAAGAGCTAATAAAGATGTTATCGAAGTAACTATTCTTAAAGACTCAACGGTTATAAGAGCTGAAGTTATGGATGACGATTTATATACAGCAATTGACTTGGTAGTAGAAAAATTAGAAAGGCAAATAAGAAAAAATAAAGAAAAATACAATACAATAAGAGCCAAAAAAAATAAGGATTTAGAAAGTATTTTTGAAGATTTTGATGGTGATAAAATTAGTGATGAACCAACAGTAGTAAAAAGAAAAACAATAGATACTTCTAAACCGATGGATATTAATGAGGCAATCTTACAAATGGAGTTTGTTTCTCATGATTTCTTTATATTTAAAGATAGTCAGACAGAACAAATATGTGTTTTATATAAAAGATGCGATGGTAACTATGGTGTTATCGAGGTTAAATAATAATTTTTAAAAATATTAATTAAATAAATTTAAATGAGTGATTTTGTTGATGATTTCAACCTTGGATCACTCTTTTTTATATCTAAAAATTTAACGATCGTTATTTGTTAAATATTTGTTAATTTTATTGCTTTTGTAAACTTAACTTAACCCCTGTATTTTCTTTTTGTTCTTTTTCTAAATATGCATTATAAGCCTCTAAAGGATTTAAAACAGGATGACCATCAAAAGTAATAGTATTCCAGGTTTTTTTTAAATTCGGTGTTAGTTTAGCACTGATGTCACCAGCAAAATCAGTACAATAACCGTTAAAATACGATAAACAGTATTTAATACTTTCTCTTTGTAAAATACTAGGTTTGCTTCCTTCAAAGACGCAAAGATATTTAGGCATATTTAAAACATTTTCCATGGAAGGTGAATTTAAGATAACAGCATATCCCATCATATTAAAAAAATAAGCAATATTAAAAGGACTTATTTTATCTTGAGAAACATTGCCCTCATCAATATGCTCTACTATTTTATTGTCAGGATATAAAAAATTAGCAATCTCTAGAAGATAATTGCGATGTCTTAATGGACCGTTAATGATACCATTAGCATAAATATTACCATTTCTATCGATTACTAAAACTTTAGTATTGATCAATTTTTCCCTATTTTCTTGTTTGTTTTCTACGTTAATTAATTCCATAATACTTCCCACTTTCACTACATTACTTCTTGATTATATAAAGATTTTTTAGAAATTTCTAGACGTTTTGGCTATCTTTTATTAAAAACATAGAAAAATTTAGCATATTTGTTCAAAAAGCATTAATTTTTATGATATTATTAAATACGGAGATGGTATTATGCAAAAGAAGAAAAATATAATTTTAGGAGTTTTAGTATGTGTATTAGTCATACTGGTATGTACACTATTATTTGTGTTAGGGAAAAAATATAATCCTAGCAAAGGTGATTATAAAAGTGTTATAAATATAGATTTAGCTAGTTTTAAGGAAAAAGTTGCTAATAAAGAAAAATTTGTATTGGTTGTAACCCAAACAGGCTGTTCACATTGTCTAGCTTATTTGCCAGTATTAGAAGAAATTGGCGAAGAGTATAAATTAACTTTTTATGATATTAATATGACTGATTTATCGGATGAGGATAAAATAGAGTTTAATAAATTAGTTAGAATTAGTGGTACACCAACTACTATTTTCTATACTGATGGTGAAGAACAATCAACTACAACGAGATTAGTTGGTGAAAAATCAAAAGAAAAAATAATTAGTCGTTTAAAAAGCGAGGGCTATATAAATGAATAAAATCCTTAATTTTGGTAAAGGCTTATTGGGGGTTTTACTCTTTTTTGGTATTCAACTAGGTTTACAACTTTTATTTTATAATATTTTAATAAAAAATAACTTAGTGGTTAATAATGTATTGTATATTCTAATTGAAATAATTTTACTAATAGTTTTAGCTTTAATGAATAAAAAGAAGTTAAAAGATGATTATGATGACTTTAATAAAAATTATAAAAAATATTTAAAATATGGCTTTAAATTATGGTTTATTGGTCTAGTTATTATGATGATTAGCAATGGCTTAATAGCTAATATCACAGGAGGAATAGCCAATAATGAAGAATTAAATCGAAAAATGATGATGGAATATCCAGTTTACATGGTTATTTCAACGATGATTTTAGCACCTTTTGTTGAAGAATTGACCTTTAGAGGCACATTTAAAGAGGCCTTTAAAAACAAAACATTATTTATTTTATTTACAGCTTTGTTATTTTCTGGTGTCCATGTTCTAAATGGTATAACTAGTCCGGTGGAACTACTCTACTTTATTCCTTATGGAGCTTTATCCATTGCTTTTGGTAAAATTTATATGGAAACTGATAATATATATACCACTATGGTAATTCATTCATTTCACAATAGTTTAAGTATTATTTTATTAGTACTTACATATTTGGCAAGTTAGGAATTAATATGGTAAAAGAAAAGAAAAAAATAAAAAAAGAAGATTTAGAAACTAAAAATGAAAAAAAGTTGGATGATATTTTAAAAGAAGAAGAAAGTGTTGATGAAGAATTTAGCGATGTCAATTCTCATCATTCTTTTAATTTTTTAAAAAAAATAATATTAATAGTTATATTATTAATAATTTTTATAAGATTTTATGGTGTTTCACAAATTATTACAAAAGAATATAGTATTGTTGATGAGACTCTCCCCCAAGGTTTTGATGGAATGAAAATTGTTCAAATAAGTGATATTCATTATGGCACTACAATAAATGAGACAAGTCTTAAAAAAATGGTCAAGAAAGTTAATCAATTAAAACCGGATATCATTTTATTTACTGGCGATTTAATCGATGTAAGTATTAATCCTACTGAGAAGATTAAAGCGGAGATAACAGTTAACTTAAGTAAATTAGAAGCCACTATTGGTAAATATGCAATTGCTTCTAATGAAGATAAAAATAATAATGATTTTAATGATTTAATTAGTAAAAGTGGTTTTACCTTTCTAAATAACGAAAGTAAATTGATTTATAATGATGACGAAGAACCATTAGAATTAGTAGGTTTTAGTGATACAAAAAGTAATATAGAATTAAGCGATAACTATAAAATTGCTTTAATTCATCGTCCTGATGATATTAGTGATATTATCGATGGTAATTATAATCTTGTTTTGGCCGGGCACACTCATGGCGGGGTAATTAGACTTCCTTTTGTTGGGGGATTAATATATTTAGATGGGGCCAAAAATTATCATAATGATTATTATGATATAGAAGGAACAAAACTATATATTTCTAGCGGACTTGGTACTAGCAATCTAAATTTTCGCCTCTTTAACCAGCCTTCGATTAGTTTATATCGTTTTTATAAAAATTAAATAAGCCAAAAGAAAAAGACCCTAAAGATTGATTTATATAAATAACCAGTCCTTATGGTCTTTTTTTAAACACATTCTACATAAGTATCAGATAAACATCTTAAACAGCATAGACAACTTAAATTCATAGTGAAGAAAGAATTAGTAGCAACGTAAGGATATAGACTAGTAGTATCTGGATTATCTTGTAAAACTCTAAAAGTAGCACAGTTATTTTCTACTTTTTCAACGCGGAAAACTGAAGAACAAGTAACACCGGTTGTACCACAAGCTGCCGTCACATCTTTGGTTGTAGGCATACTCCAAGGAGCCGAATTACCGAATGTAGTATAAAGCATTACTGGACGAGTATTACATACTAAACAAGAAGTTCCTCCACCTAACATTGGACGATCACAGGTATCTAGGCATGAATCAGGACATGCATTTTGTTGAAGTACTAAAATTACTTTTAGAATGTCAGCAATAGAGTTTGGATCTTGATTATTCTTATTACACATAACATATTCCCCTTTCTTGTATTCACTAATAATTTATGATTAATTTTCTAATATGCTACCTTGCCGCTTTTAATTTCCCGTTTAATATAGTATAATTAAATGGGTGAAGAAAGAATGAATACAAATGTATATATACAGTATGCTATAATTTTAGTAGTACTTTTAATAATTGCTTTAGTGGTAATTAAATTCCATAAAAAGGATTTTGCAAAGGAAGTTAATAAATTAGTTCAATATTTAGGTGGCAAAGATAATATTATTAATGCCGAATGTTCGATGTCTCGCTTTAAAGTTATATTAAAAGATGTATCCAAAGTTAATAAAGATAGTATTACCTCTTTAGGCGCTACTGGTATTGTTGAGATTGATAATCAATTGAAAATAATATTTGGTAAGGATGCTAAAGAATTAAAAAAATGTATTGATGATCTACTGTAGGGTGTTGCCCTACTTTTTATTTACAATAATTAAAAATATAAGTTCATAATTATAAAAAGGTCATTTGCACTAATGACCAATGGTAAAATTAAATATAAAAATATTTTATTTAGTAATTTCCACAATACTTTTTATATCATCAATATCAATTTTTTGATTATTTAGAGTTAAAATTTTATTACTTTGTTTACTAATAATACTATCTTCTAAAGTAGTATGATTTTTTAAAGTAATAAGATAGCGATGATTAAAAAGATATTTATCTTTATCGTCTAAAATTTTATCTAAATCAATGAAAGAAAATTTACTTTGACTAATGGTACTTTCTTGATTAATATTCAAATTTTTATCTATTTTATTCACATAAACCTTGGGTAATCTATTATTCATAAGAATTCCTCCTAAAATATTTTATGTTTTAACATAATTAAAGTTTCTTTGGCTATACTACAAATATGAAAAAGAATTTAATTATATTAATACCTATATTTATTTTAGAATTTTTAAGTATCTTTTACCTAAAAAGTGATTATCAAATTAAACAACTCGTTTGGTTTATACTTGGCCTTTTTAGTTTATTTTTTATCAGTAAATTAAAAGAAAAACACTTAAAAATAATAAGCATTTTTCTTTATATTTTAAGTATTATTTTGCTAATAGTTGTTTTATTTCATCCTTATACTAATGGTTCTCGTGGTTGGTTAAAATTATATAAAATATCCATTCAACCTTCGGAAATAACTAAAATAAGTCTCATCCTCGTGACAATTTATCTTAAGAATAAAAGTTGGTTTAGTAAAATTATTTATGTTTTAATTTTTTTAATACCAAGTATCCTTACTTTTATTGAACCCGATACGGGAGCTGTCATTATATATGGAATTATATTTTTATATTTTTTACCAAAGTTTTTTTCTAAAAAAGAAATTGCTATCTTTTTTAGTATTTCTTTATTATTAGCTGGTAGTTTGATTTATCTTTACTACTATAAAAAAGATGTTTTTATTGATATTTTTGATACAAGTATTTATTATCGTATCGATAGAATTACTTCTTTTAAAAATCAAGATAATATGCAAGTAAATAATGCTTTAATATCTATTGGTTCAGGTAAATTACTTTATTTTCCAGAAGCAAATAATGATTTTTTCTTTGCTTATCTTCTAAGTAAAAATTATAATAATTTTTATATTATTATAATTTGTTATCTTTGCTTTTTTACTATATTAATTTTCACGAAAAGTTCTTTAAGTAATTTAGTTTTATATATTTTGGGTTTTCAAGTAATTGAAAATATTGGAATGAACTTAAATCTTTTACCGGTAATTGGTATTCCTC
>CAKOKF010000059.1 GCA_934090775.1 uncultured Bacilli bacterium | reverse complement strand
ATTTTCGATTGTGGATAACTTTTGATTTATCCACAGTTTAGGTGTTGATAACTTAAATTTATGGTGTTTATAACTGCCAAAATCGATAAATTTAGCTCAAAAATCACCTAAAAAAAGTGTCAAGTTTTAATGTAAAGTTAGAAGTTATCCACAGTTTTGCCTAAAAATAGCGTATTTTTTGATAGTTATCCACAGCCGCAAACCCTTATAAATACTGGGCTAAAATTAGTTATCCACATTATCAACATGTACTATTACCTAAGTTATCCACATGTTGATAACAAAAAAATGACAAAACTGTGGATAACTTAAAATTTTCCCAAAAGTATGGGAAAAAAACTGTGGATAACCTGTGGATAAGTTGTTGATAACATGTGGATAAAATTGTGGATAACTTTAATAGGTAAAAAAATAAAAAAGTTCTTTACTAAAGTTTTAGGATGTTATAAAATAGGTGTTGATTATTGGTTATGAGTGGGGTGATAATTTTGAAATCCGAGGAATTATGGGATAAATTTCTTGTAGCAATGCAAGAAAAAATGAATCCTATTTCCTTTAATACATGGTTTAAACCGTTAAAATTGCAAGAACTTAATACTAAAGATAACAAAATTATCATTCAAGTACCTATGGGTGTGCATAAAACGACTTTGGAAACCAGTTGGCATCAAGTAATAGAAGAAACTTTACAAGAACTAACTGGTAATACTTTTGAACTGGTGTATGTTTTAGAAGATTTACAAGCAACTAAGGAAAAAAGTGATGATAAAGCTAAATCTAAAAAAATAAATGAAGAAGCATTTGTAACGAATTTAAAGAAAGAGTTTACATTTGATAATTTTGTAACGGGAGATACAAATAAATTTGCAAAGACAGCTGCGATAGCTGTTGCTGAAGCCCCAGGGAAAATATATAATCCTTTATTTATGTATGGCAAAAGTGGAGTTGGTAAGACTCATTTGATGCATGCGATAGGAAATTACATAACTGAACATTCTAATTTGAAGGTTTTATACACAACAAGTGATAGCTTTAAAGATGATTATACTAATATTGCTGGTGGTACAAATGATAATTCTTTTGAAAGAGCTGAATATTTCAAAAATAAGTATCGTGATGTTGATGTTTTGCTTATCGATGATATTCAGTTTTTAGTTGGCGCTGAAAAGACCCAGCAAGGTTTCTTTCATACATTTAATGAATTACATGATAAGAATAAACAAATAATAATTACATCGGATCGCTCACCAGAAGATTTAAAGCTTTTAGAAGAGCGCTTAAGGAGTCGTTTTACATGGGGACTTCCTGTTGATATTTATCCACCTGATTATGAACTTCGTTGTCGCATAATTAGAGATAAAATAAGATATTTAAATTTATCCACAATGATGAATGATGATGTTATAAATTATATTGCTAATTCATGTGATACAGATGTTCGAGAGATTGAAGGGGCGATTAATAGATTGCAAGCTTATACAGCTGTTTATGCACCGCCTAATATTACTTTAGAATTTGCGATGGAAGCCTTAGGTGATTATGTTAACAACAATATATATTCAATAAGTAATATAACTGTTGTACAAAAAGCTGTTGCTGATTATTATGGAATAACAGTTGAAGCCTTAAAAGGAAAGAAAAAATCAAAAAATATAGCTTATCCAAGAATGCTTGGGATGTATATGGCACGTATTATGACAAATGAGTCGTTTCCAAGAATTGGTTTAGAGTT
This sequence comes from uncultured Bacilli bacterium, assembly GCA_934090775.1. Lineage (GTDB taxonomy): Bacteria > Bacillota_I > Bacilli_A > RF39 > UBA660 > CAG-605. Next base: position 4,401 of record CAKOKF010000059.1, on the reverse strand, counting down.
TGGGGGACGTGACCATTCGACTGTTATTCATGCTTGTGATAAAATAGAAGAAGATTTAAAGGATAATAAACAATTACAAGAAATTATAAATGAAATAAAAACAAAAATTTAATATATATAAAGAAAGAGAGAAAGTATATGAAATTTACAATCGATAAAAATGTAATTTTAGAAAATTTAATGAATGTAGCTAGAGCAATATCTACTAAAAATGTTATTCCTGTTTTAAATGGAATTAAGTTTGAAATGACTGAGGAAGGTCTTTATTTAACAGCAAGTGATAGTGAACTTACAATAAAGTCTTTTATTGAAAAGAAAGATATTAAAAATGTTGAAGCTTTAGGAAATATTATTATTCAAAGTAAATTTATTGTTGATATTATTAGAAAAATGCCTAGTGATATTATTGATTTTGAAGTAGTAGACGGTTTAAAAATTAAATTAACTAGTGGTTCAAGTGAATGTAGTTTGAATTGTTTAGATTCAAGTGAGTATCCACAAATTGATTTAGAAGAACATAAAACTCCTATCTATATTAATAGTATGTTATTTAAGAGTATTGTTAGTCAAACTGCTTTTGCTATTTCAACTCAAGAATTAAGACCTCTTCTTACTGGTTTGAACTTTAAAATTACTGGTGATATTTTAGAATGTATTGCAACAGACTCATATCGTCTTGCTAAGAAAACTGTAACTTTAAATGGTGCTAGTGATAATGATGTTAATATGGTAATACCAGGTAAAAATGTTTTAGAACTTGATAGGATTATTAATGATGATGTTGATATGGAATTACATGTATTTAGTAATAAGGTATTATTTAAATATAAAAATATTATTTTCCAAAGTAATTTACTCGCTGGTAATTATCCTAATACTAATAATTTAATTCCAACTAACTTTGAATATATGATGAGTACTAATTTAAATGATTTTTATAATGCTATAGATCGTGCTTCGTTAGTAACACAAAGTAAAGATAAAAATATAGTTAAGATGACATTGTCTGGTAAAAAATTAATTATTAATTCTTATGCTAGCGAAATTGGTAAAGTAGAAGAAACTATCGACGTTGAATGTAATGTTGAAAACGATATTTCTATTTCCTTTAGTGCTAAATATATGTTAGAAGCTTTAAAAACATTTAAAGATGAAAAGATTATGATTTTATTAAATGGTGACATTAAACCAATTGTTATTAAGTCAACAGAAGATGAAACTTTAATTCAATTAATTTTACCTATTAAGACTTACTAAGTTAGAAATTTATATAATATTGATGGAGAGCTGAAGAAATTCGGTTCTTTTTTTTATCTAAAAAAATATTTAAAAATTAATGCTCGGCAATTAAAAGGGTCTTATATTTAAGAAATAGTTGTAATTTTATTATATAATCTACCTTTTTTTACCAATTCGACAAAAAGCGACAAAATTCGACAAAAAAAGTTGTTATACTACTGGCCAATTCATTAAAAAGGGGGAAATTTTATGGAAGAATTGTATTCAATTAATGAAGATACATTATTTTTAGAAGGTATTATAGACGATAGGGGTAAAGTGCTAACAAAAATTTATGAACAAGATCAAGTTTTAAAATTTAGAGATACACCGACTAATATAATTAAATATGGTTGTGAGTACTTTGGATCGACCTTAGAAGGACGTCAAAAAGGTTCAATGAGTTTACTCGGGATTAAGCATAAAGTACCGGTTATTGTTGAAGGTAGTATGGAATTAATTTTCTTTCCAATGTGTTCACCACGTATAAAAGATTGCTCATGGGTATGTTTTAATAATATTTTAACTTATAAGCGAAGTGGTTATAACACGGAAGTATTGTTTAAAAATGGCCAAAAAATTATTTTAAATATTTCATATGGTGTTTTTGAAAATCAATATATGCGTGCTACAAAATTAAAAGTTGTTAATACTCTTAGAAAATTGGCAAAATAAAGAAAATAGGCTGTAAAATAAGCAAAATTTATGATATAATTTAAGTAGGTATATGGGTACTAATATACCTATTATTTTACTATAGATATAGAAAGAGGCACTTTAAATGCGAATAGTCAATCTAAAGTTACTTAATTTTAGAAACTATAATCATTTAACTTTATCGTTTTCACCAAATATTAATGTTATATATGGTAAAAATGGTAGTGGCAAGACTAATTTAATTGAAGCAATATATGTCTTAGGGTTAACAAAATCTTTTCGTTCTAGTACGGATAAAGTATTAGTGATGAAAGATAAAAACTTAACAAAAATATCGGGGGTAGTTTTTGATAATATAAATAAAGAATATCAACTTACTATTTCAGGTGATGGCAAGGTTGCAAAAATAGATAGTCATCGGCAAAATAAGTTAAGTGATTATATAGCTAAAGTAAACATTGTATTATTTCATCCAGATAGTTTAAAAGTAATTAAAGATTCGCCTAGTATAAGAAGAGATAATCTTAATATTGATATGTCGCAGTTTGATAATGAATTTGTTAATTTACTTAATGATTATGAAAAAGTATTGAAACAAAGAAACGCATATCTTAAAGTTATGTATGCCAATGCTAATAAATCGCAAACATATTTAGATATTTTAACAGATAAATTAATAGATTATGGCTTGAAGATTTATACAAAAAGAACCGGTTTTATTGAACAAATTAATAAATATATAGGTGATTTCTATAGTAAAATAAGTGGTATTGGTACTTTAAAAATTAAATACCAGTCAGAACTAAAAGACAAAAATCAGGAAAAGTTAAAGAAAATGTATAATGGTTTAAAAAACAAAGACATGCTTCTTGGTAATACAACTTTAGGGGTTCATAAAGATGATTATGCATTTTGTTTTGAAAGTGAATCTTTAAAAGATTATGCTTCGCAAGGTCAACAAAAAAATGCAATTATTGCTTATAAACTTTCTTTAATAGAATTGTTTAAAAATGAGCGAAATATTAAACCTATTTTGATATTAGATGACTTATTTAGTGAGTTGGATAATGAAAAGATTAATAATATTTTAGAAGTTATTGATAAAGATTTACAAATATTTATTACTGTTACTGATTTAAATAAATTACCAAGTTATATTAAGGATAAAAATAATAAACTTTTTAATTGTGAATTTGGTGAAATAAGGGAGGATATATGAGAGAATTAGGACATGAAGATTATAATGATAATGATATTCAAGTTTTAGAAGGATTAGAAGCTGTTCGTAAAAGACCTGGTATGTATATCGGTACAACTGGTGAAGCTGGACTTCATCATTTAGTTTGGGAAATTGTTGATAATGCTGTTGATGAGGCTTTAGCTGGATATTGTGATGATATCGAAGTAATTGTTGAAAAAGGCAACATAATTACAGTTCGTGATGATGGTCGTGGTATTCCAACTGGTATGAATAAAAAAACTGGTTTATCAACCGTTGAAACTATTTTTACGGTCTTGCATGCTGGTGGTAAATTTGGCGGTGGCGGATACAAAGTATCTGGTGGTTTGCACGGAGTAGGTGCTTCTGTTGTTAATGCTTTATCAACATGGCTTGAAGTTACGATTTATCGTGATGGTCACATTTACTATCAAAAATTTGAAAATGGTGGACATTCAGTTGAACCTTTAAAAATTATAGGTGAATGTGATGCTAATCGTACAGGTTCAACAGTAAGATTTAAAGCTGATCCAGAAATATTTAGAGAAACAACGGTTTATAACTATGCTACTTTAGCTAAAAGACTACAAGAAATTGCTTTCTTAAATAAAGGTTTAAGAATAATTCTTATGGATGATAGAGAAGATAATAAAAAAGATGAATTCTTATATCAAGGTGGAATTATTGAATTTGTTAAAATGTTAAATAAAAATAAAACCCCTTTACATGATGATGTAATCTATGTTGAAGGCCGAGAAGATAATATTTTAATTGAAGTAGCTATGCAATATAATGATGGTTATAATGAGGCTTTATATTCTTATACTAACAATATTCATACCCATGAAGGTGGAACTCATGAAGATGGTGTTAAGAGAGCTTTAACAAGGATTATTAACAACTATGCTCGTAATAATAAAATGTTAAGCGAAAAGGCTGACCCATTAACTGGTGATGATGTTCGCGAAGGCTTAACAATGATAATTTCTTGTAAACATCCAGATCCTCAGTTCGAAGGTCAAACTAAGACTAAACTAGGTAACATGGAGGTTCGTAAGATTGCTGATGATGTATTTAGTAATGGTTTTGAAAGATATTTAATGGAAAATCCAGAAATAGCTAAGAAGATTGTTGAAAAATCATTAACAGCCTCTCGTGCAAGAATGGCTGCTAAGAAAGCTAGAGAATTACAAAGACAAACCAAAGGTGGTTTAGATTTATCTAACCAATGGGGAAAACTTACTGAT
>CAKOKF010000058.1 GCA_934090775.1 uncultured Bacilli bacterium | reverse complement strand
AAGTATTAAATGGTCTTATTTTTAATCTATCTAATACCTATTTTAATAAAATAGATACAACATTAGATGATCCAAAAGCAATTATTAAAAATATTTATGAAATATCTATCGATGATGTATTATCCGCTAACAATGAATTTTCTAAAAGAAAATTAAAACCGGAGAATTACCCGGCCAAATTTGTTCGTCTTAATGAAAATATTTTTAAGACCTCTAGTAATTTACCTGATGATGTTAAAACTAGATATTATGAACGTAGTCTAATGGTCAGCGATGTTTTAAATAACTTTGAGGAATTTAAAAGCATCCCTTTGTTAGGATTCATGAAATCAAAAACAAAAAATTCTAAAGATATAATCATGCAAATTGACTTAACTTATGGTAATATGGCTTTTCAACAAGTTTATCCCTTATATCCCAAATTAATTAAACACCTAAATGATGCTAATATTTCTTTAAGTTTTAATAAAAAATATGATGTAAAAACTGGTTTAAGAGATGCCGTTACTAATTACTTAGCATACTTTAAAGAAAAAGAAGTACCCGATTGGGCAAGCGAAATGTTTACAAGCATTGCTCCTAAATATTACTATATAAATAATTTAAAAAAATATAATCCCCAAATTTGCTTATATGATCCCTTGCAACGCAAAATAGTAGAAACTAACAATATTGATAATGCTATCAAATTTAATGATGAAACACACTTTTTCGATTATATGGACGATAAAAGCCCCCAAAATGCCTTTATCTTATATTTACAAAGAAGTAATATTGACTTTAAAGAATTTGCCACTTATCAAGAATTTCGTGCCTTTATGGCAGAGCAATTAGGACAAATGCGAGAGAAAAATTACTTTAAAGATTATGACTCCTATGCCTTCATTCCTATGTATTCAAAAGCCTTTTACCAAGATTTCCGTCATCTCTTTATTGCCGATGATTGTGAAGAAACTTTAAAAAAGGCGTTTTATGAAAATAGACTGACTCCCGATTACATTCGCTTTTATCCTAAAAATTTTGATACATTGCAACATGAAGATTTAAGATATGTTATTAGTAGTGATAATAAAAAATTTAAAGAAGTATTTATTCCTTTTTATACCAGTCATTTTGGTAATTTGGCATTATTAGATATCTTTAAAAAATATGGATACAATAATTATTTAGTAGATTCACTTGCTGAAATAAAACTAGATGATAATATGACTAAAGACCAAATTGATAAAAAAATAAGAAGTATTACTTATAGTAATATCTTAAAATATAGCCAATTTTATTATGCTAACTTAGTAAGTGATCCATTATTCGTTAAAGAATATCCTGATCTTTTTCTATCACCAAGAGAAATAATGCCAGCTAGTGAAGCAATTCAAGATGAAATTGTTGATAAATTCTATAGAGGAAAATTAACTTTTGAAGATATTTTTATGTGTAAACCACTACTTGAAGTTTTAAAACATAAAAATATTAACATTGCTATTAGAAATAATAGTACTTATTGTTTTGGTAATGGAATGAATGAAGCTCAAATATATTTAAAACAATTAGGCAAAGATGACTTTCTAAAGTTGTGTGGTACTTATGGTAAATTTCTAAATGATTCCATTAATAGGGTTAATTTTTCTAATAATATTTCTTATCTTGAATTGTGTAAATCATTAGAAGAGTTAATAGTTAAAAGAGCAACTTATGAAGGCATTTCTTTTAATGAAGATAATGCACCTGCCTTTTTACTTCAAAATCATGCTGAACTTTTTCTTGATGAGGATGCTCCTTTAGGATTAAAAATGTCGTTTGAAGATGGTATTGATTTTTATACTTTAGCAGCTCACTATGAAGAATACTTTCCTTTCTTAAAAGATAAAGCCGCTGTAAGTTTATTCATTAGAAAAGATAAATTTTATAAAACCGCTATTGCTCATTATTTTAATCTTTTTGGTAATTTAGAAGCCTTAAAATTAGCCAGTAAAAAGCCTGATATAGTAACTAAAATGATTCATGCTAATAAAGTTGATTCTCTAAAAACGTGGTATTTAAAAACTGGTGGTAAATTTATCCCTAATCAAGTTGTTATGGAAAACTTACCTTTAGAAGACATTGATAAGTTTTTAACAGCAGGATTTAAATGGAGCAATTTAATGCGTTTATCTGAATTTACAAAAAATGATGAGAGTATAGAAGCATTGTTAAAAATTGCCTATGTTTTTGGTACTTTTGATAATGATGATAGAGGTTTTAAAAAGGTATATGATTTACTAACCAAATTACCAACTAATTTTCAAGAAGACATTGGTTATATTTTAAATAATCTCGATAATGCTTTCGATAATAATGTTAATTTTAACATCTACTCTTCCAATAGTGATATTGTAACCAGCTTAATATTAACTGCCAAAGCCGAGAAATTTCCTATTACTAGACCTAACTTTTTTAAACAGTTATATCGTCATAATGAAGATAATACCTATACTTTAACAATTAATCAACAAAAATATCCTAAAACAAGCCAAATTATTCGACAAATACTAAGTGGCTTTAAAGAATTATCTTTAATAAATGCTACTAATGCCCATCAATTATTTGGAAACTTTGACTTTCAATATAATCCTGATTTCTATAAATTTTTACTAACTAATTTGAATACAATTCTAAACGATGCCGAAAATTCTAAGTATTTGGGTTCGATTCAAAAACAATTTAAAGATATTAAAACCATAAATTCTAATCGCCATTTAACATGGCAAATGGCTGTTAACTACGTATTAGAAAATAAATTTACAAATGTTAATATTGGTAACGAACAAATGGCCTCTATTGCTTCCATTGCTGGCTATACCCAAGATCAATTTGTTAAGTTACAAGAGATTTATGAACATAGTAAAAGAAGAGTGAAAAGTAGTATACCCTTTATTGAAGAAACTTATGATGATTTCACTTACGAGATATTGCGCTTAGATGATCCTTTAGGTCTTGCTATTGGTACTCTTACTGATTGCTGTCAAGAAATCGATGATGCTGCTGAAGTTTGCATGGAACATTCTATGACAAGTCCTGATGGTCGTGTTTTTGTTATAAAAGATAAAGAAAATAATATTGTCGCTCAAAGTTGGGTATGGCGAAACAAAAATGTTTTGTGTTTTGATAATATTGAAATTCCTCACAAAGCTTTTGAACGAGCTGCCCAAAAAAAGATAAATTTAACCGAAGTTGTTTATGATATGTATAAACAAGCTGCTAATATTTTATTGAAAAAAGATCAAGAAATGTATAAATCTTTATTAGAAAAAGGAGAAATAACCCAACCTGAATATGATGCTTTATGTTTATCAAAAGTAACAATCGGCCTTGGCTATAATGATATTGCTGAGGAATTAAAAAAACAAGCTACCCTTGATACTAGTATTCTTGCTCATCCTCTTCCTTATGATGCCCCTGTTAAATTAAATCGTAGTCTTTATACCAATGATTCAACAACGCAATATATTATTGCTGGCCAACAAGATAATTTAAATAGAAGCCCTGTGGAAAATAAAGCTATATACACTGACGACTTTAAAATTTATGATGATACTAATTTTAAAGAAAAAGATTACTTACATTTAATAAAACTAGAATTATTAACCAAAAATAGTGGTGATAATTTAAATTATGCTTTAACTCAAGCTAAAGAAGATGAAAGTTATATTACTATTTTAGCTCGTTGTTATGATTTAGATCCTAAAACCACTAGAGTAATTTATAACAGTAATATCTCTATAATATATGATATAACATCAAGTACTATAAGAATAGGACAAATTCTTTATAATGAAAATATGTTCGATATTGCTCAATATCAAATAAAACTTGCAATCGCCAAAATAACCAAAGATAAAAATATAGATTTATCATTATTAGATAGAGATACCCTAGAATTATATAATCAAATAAATTCTAATAATGATACAAAGAGTAGGAGTTAATCATGTTAGATAATAATTTAAATAATATAATTAGTAAAACATATATTATAGATAAAAAATGTTTAAACGAAGAAAAGATAAAAAGAGTAATAAGCAATCTTAAAAATAGTATCATTTCTAGTAAAAAAGAGCTTATAGCTGCTAATAATATAGATATAAAAAATCATAACGGTAATATAATCGACTTTTCTATTATCGAAAGAATATTTAAAAATATTACTAATGAAACCATTTATTATGGTAATGTAAAAACTCTCAAAAAAGATAATAATAAATACTATGGTAAACAATATTTTGATCGAGGTAATATCTTAATTTTTAATGAAGGCAATCCTTATATTATCCTAGAAATATTTTTAAAAAACTTTTTAGCTGGTAATACTTCTATTATTGTTACTACTGGTTACGCATATGGTTTAAATAAAGTATTAGAAAATATTATTAAAGCTGTATTAGCTACAAATAATTTATCGCAAGACTTTATTAATTTATTTGTAACAAATACTTTCGAAGAATTATTAAAAACTAATTATGCCAATATTAATTTAGTAATAGCAATTGGTAATAAATCTTTTCAAAATAAAATTATCAATTATTCTAAAGTACCTGTTTTAGTTAGTGGTTATGAAACATTTGATTTATATATTGATGAAATGATTAATAAAAATTTCTTAACCAAGATAATCAATCTTCATTTGCCGATGAATGTTTATATTAATAAAAATTTAAAAATTGATTTACGGGGCAGTATGTTAGTAGATGGAGTAGATGAAGCGATAATGCAAATTAATTATAATGGTAATGGTTATAGTAGTGCTATATTTACTAGTAATGAAAATAATGCTTCTAATTTTATTAATAAAGTTAAATCTAAAATCGTTACTGTTAACACAAGTCCTACGATTGAGAGATTAATGGATATTATGGTAAGTGATCTAGTTTTAGAAAAAACAGTTATTTATCCTAATCAAATTAAAAAGTAAATATTTAAAAAAATAAAAAATATCAAGATTTGTTTTCTTGATATTTTTAAATTATTATTTACTAGAACTACTAGATGAGTTATTCTTTTTATTTTCTTGAATCTTTAATAAAGAATTTTGAATATAATTAGTGTAATTAGTACTTAAATCATCATCAATAATATCCATACCATATTCCTTACGAACAGCTTGCATTGATTTAATATAAGCTTCTTGATTTTCACTTAAATAATCACTTACTAAAGAATCAAGAATCTTATCTCTAACTGATTCTAAATCAGCTTTTTCTTTAGTTTCAGTACGATATACCAAATGGTAACCTAATTCGGTTTCTACTATATTACTTGAGTATTCACCATCTTTTAATTTGTAAGCTTCCTCAACAAGTTTATCATAATTTGAACCTAAAGTATCGGTATTTATGAATCCTAAATTACCACCATCATCTTTAGAAGAATCATCATTTGAGTATTCTTTAGCCAGTTCACTAAATGTTTCAGCAATCTTACTTTGATCAGCTGCTTTTAACTTATCCAATGCTTCTTGAGCTTTAGCTTTTGCTTCATTTTTAGCTTTAGTTTTATCATCATCTGAGGCATCCGATGCATAATTTACACTAATTAAAATATGGGAAACCTTAATATCAGGCTTAATCTCATCCTTATAATATTTCTTTATTTCTTTTTCACTAATATTTTCTTTAGCATAATCTTCAGCTGCTTTTTTTTGTAAATTACTTAAATAAATATATTCTTTATATTCATCAATAGTTTGATATCCAGTATAACCTTGTATCGCTGCAAGTAATTTATCTCCAAATTGTGATTCTAACTGACTCATAATAGACTCAGTACTTTTTTTGGCTTCATCTACATAATCACTATATTTTTTCTCTAATATCATCTTATCAATCATATTAAGAATAACTTCTGTACCATACTTATCCTTCATTTGATTATAGAAATCGTTAACGCTAATTTTAACATCATCCTTAAATGTTACTATAGCTTGATTTCCATTTTCTAAAGTTGGTATTGTTTTAGTTCCACAACCACTAAGTAATGTCATACTAGCAAGACTAAGAACTGCTACTTTTTGTATTTTTTTATTCATCTTTATCTCTCCTCTAGAGCATTATAGCATATTTATAAAGACTGTTACTATAAGTTTTAAAAAAATTGCCTATTTTTTGGCTTTATTTCTTAGTTTTTTT
>CAKOKF010000057.1 GCA_934090775.1 uncultured Bacilli bacterium | reverse complement strand
AATGAGTATCACAAACTAGAAAGAGCATTAAAAAAATATAACATGCTTGCTTATAAGAAATTAAATTTTGAATATTATCCTGATTTGAGGGATGGTAAATTTGTTGGTGAATTAGTTTCTCAAAATAAGAGTAAACACACTAAGACTTATGAGTTGAAATTACCTAGTGATAGAAAATTTGCTCAAATTCATGGTGATGTCAAATTGCATTACGTTGTATACGAACAAGAAGAAATTGTTATGTTGGATACTATTACACCATCAAGTATTTTACTTGAAGGACATCAATCAGAACTTGCAACTTATAAGGGTGTCATGATATCTAAAGAAAATGCTTCAAAAGACATGTTTAAAATTGATTTATTAAATATGTTACAAAATAATAAGTAGTGATACTTATTTTTTTAAGCTTTTTTGTTAAAAAGTTATTGCAAGAAGTTAGCATTTATGATATATTTAGTTAGTCAAGAGAAATGAATGGACCCTTAGCTCAATCGGTTAGAGCAATCGGCTCATAACCGATGGGTTGTAGGTTCGAGTCCTACAGGGTCCACCATTTTATAATAATTGCGGGTATGGCGGAATTGGTAGACGCACTAGACTTAGGATCTAGCGGAGTGATCCATGGGGGTTCAAGTCCCTTTACCCGCACCAATTAAGAGTATAAGTCCTTAGCTAGAGGACTTTTTTTATGTATAAAATTTAACTAAAATATTTCTTCTTTTATTACAAGTAGGATTATGATATAATTTCTTTGGAGATGATAATCTATGAAAAAAAATGTAACTAATCAAAAATACAAAGCTTTGTTTACTTTTTTGATTGCTAATATTTTATTTACTAATGTTGTTTTGGCCGAAGATGTAACAGATCTTAACTTTTGTGGCGCTAATGGTGTTAAGCTGGCTTTACAAATCATTGGTTATGCTATATTTGTTTGTAAAATTATTATTCCAATTGTTTTAATTGTTTATGGAACAATTGATGTTTCTAAAGCTGTACTTAATGCAAATGATGGCTTACAAAAAAATCTTATACAATTTGCAAAAAGATGTATTGCTGCAGTTTTGATTTTTTTAGCACCAGATCTTATTAATGGTTTATTCAACATATTGATAGATGGCTATGAAGATGCAACCAATGATGCTAGTAGATACAAAAATTGTATTACTTGTCTTTTTAAACCAAATCAGTGTGAAGTTACAAAATACGGAGAATAAAAATAAGTGGAGAAATTATGTATCTAAAGTTAATGGAAATATTTCTATATTTTATAATAGCTAGCTTTCTTGGATATGTAGCTGAAGTAATAAAGTGCAGTATTCATTATAAAAAACTTGTCAATAGAGGTTTTCTTTTTGGCCCGATTTGTCCGATATATGGAGTGGGATTTGTTTTGATTACATTGCTGCTTACTAAATATCAAAATGATTTGCTTATTCTTTTTTTGATGGGTGCTTTGATTACTAGTGCGGTTGAATACTATACTAGTTATATTTTAGAAGTAATATTTCATAATCGCTGGTGGGATTATTCATATCGTAAAGATAATATAAATGGAAGAATTTGTTTGAAAAATTCGTTACTTTTTGGCATTGGAACCTGTGCAATTATTAAAATTATAAATCCTTTAGTTTTTTCTTTACGCAGTTTAGTGAGTGATAAATTTATTATTATATTAGGATCGATTTTTCTTATTGTCTTTATTATAGATATGATTTTTTCATGTATTATCGCTTATAACTTACGCCATCGCATTATTATTGCTGAAGAGCTTAAGAGTGAAAAATGGCGAATGATTCCAACTATGTTAGAGAAAAAATATAAAGAAGAAATTTCTCGATTAAAATTTGTAAAAAACAGGTTATTTAATGCTTTTCCGGATATGACTATTGATAATAAAAAAGAACAAGAATTTATTACTAAAGTTAAAACGAAAGAAAAAGAATTTAGTAAAATTAATAAAAGAAATAAGAAAAAATGCAAAAAAAAGTCAAAAAAATGACTTTTTTTTAAATTTTTGAAGGAAATTGACGATGCGTTACCAATATATATAATTAGGAGGTGTAATTAAATGCATAAATTGGTAACTATCCAAAGTGATGCTAATGACTGCGGTCCAGCAGTAATTTATAGTCTTGTTAAATATTACAATGGTTATGTTTCAATGGAAAAAATTAGACTAGATACAAATTTAGGTAAGGAGGGAGTAACAGCATATGATATGGTTATGACTTTAAGACATTATGGCTTTGAGGCTGAAGGTTTAAGAATAACCATTGAAGATTTAAAAAACATATCTATGCCAATTATTCTCCATTGTCATTTAACAAGTTTCGATCATTATGTTTTACTTTTGAAAAATAAAGGTAATATTTGGACCATAATGGATCCTGGTAAAGGCATAGTAAAAATATCCACAAGCGAGCTTACTTCAATGTGGACAAGGGTTGTTATAAAGGCAGTTCCTATTAGTAATATTATTAAACTTGATAGGTCAACTTCACTGTTTTTACTAATTAAAAAATTGTTATATCAAAATAGAAAATTAACTATTAAAATATTAGTCATTGGTTTATTTTTAAATGGGTTAAATTTAGTTTTAAATTATTATTTACAATTTTTAAAATATTTTTCTAGATACAAGGAAATTATTTTACTTTTTCTTTTTTTAACTATTATAAAGATATTAAGTGAATATTATTTTGCTAATTTAGAATTACAATTTAGTAAAAAAATTGATTATGCATTAATCGATAGTTATATGAAGCATTTTTTACGCGTCCCACTTCCTTATTTAGAGGGAGCAACATCAGGAAGAACTTTAAAACATATTGAAGATTTGCAAATGATTAAAGAAGCGATTTTAGAACTTTTGATAAAAGTATTTTTAGCTTTATTCCAAGTTATTGGTTGTTTAGTACTTTTAATTAAGTTAAATAAATATTTAAGCATGGGATTGGGTTTTATTATTGGCGTTTATATTATTTTAAAATTAAAAGAAGATAAAAAAATCAGGAGTTCTACCAGTTCGTTAATTGATAAAGTTAATGTATATCAAGATAATTTAATTAGCTCAATTAAGAACTATCGAACTATCAAGGATTTACATAAAGAAACGTACTATCATCGACAACTAATGAAAGATACGATTGATTATCTAGATTTTCAAAATTTTTATGGTAAAGTCTTGAATAAATGGCAATTTCAAGAGAATTTATTTTTAGAAGTTGGAATGTTTATTTTAATGAGTTATGGTTTTATTCTAAATAGGAGTAATAAAATTAATTTGATAGAATTATTTACTTTTATTATGTTAACAAATTATTTAATTTACGTTCTTAAAGATTTATTAAATATTTTACCAAGGTATTACTATTTACGGCAAAGTTTTCAAAGAATAAGTGAATTTGGTGATATTGAGGAAGAAAAATATAAAGGGCTTGATTTTACCAATGGAAATATCGAATTTAAGCATGTAAGTTTTAAATATAATAATGGCCATGCTGTTATTAATAATCTAAATCAAATTATATTTAAAGGTCAAAAAGTTATGCTTATAGGTAAAAGTGGCACTGGTAAATCAACTTTATGTAAATTATTATATGAGTATTATCCTTTAACAAATGGTAGTATCAGTATAAATGGAATTGATATTAAAGATATAAATAAGTCGAGTTTAAGGGAAAATATCGGCTATGTGAGCCAAAATGCAGTTCTTTTTAAGAAAACTATTTTAGAAAATATAGTGCTGGATAAAAAAGTAGATATTGATGAAGTGAATAGAGTATTAAGTATTTGTAATTTAGATAATGTGGTAAAGCGTCTTTCAAATCATCTTAATACTAATTTACGAGAATCTAGTACTAATTTATCTGGCGGTGAAGTACAAAGAATAATTTTAGCAAGAGCACTTTATAATATTAAACCAATTATGCTTTTAGATGAGGCTTTGAGCCAAGTTGATATAGAAACTGAAAGAAAAATAATAAGGAATATAATGAATAATTATAAAGCTTGTACTTTAATATATGTAACTCATAAAGAGGTTGAAGATATGTTTAAAAATAAAATAAGTTTGTCCTGATAATAGAAAGGAATAATTATGATATTAAATGAAGATGAATTAAAAACAGTAAGAGGAGGGGGTATTGGTTTTGGAATCTTTGCTGGTATAGTAGGATTAGGCGCTTTTTTGATAGGCGTTTTGGATGGAATTATGCGTCCGTTATCTTGTCATTAGAAAGGGTTTATATATGATAATAAGTTTAAATGAATTAAAAGAAATAAAAGGTGGCAGTAGTAGTATCTTTAATGCAACTTTTTTTAACGCAATAGCGCGAAGCTTAAGCACAATAACTGATATTGGTAGAAGTTTTGGTACTTCTATTCGTATGCTATTTACAGGAAAAGTTTGTAGATAATTGAATTTATAATAACTGGTTATATTTACTTGAGAAGAAATTATTGGGATGAAAAAATGTAGTTATTGTGTTATACTCTAAAATAGAGGTGATAGGCTTTATGAAAAAAAATAGTAAAGGTTTTATCGCGACAACACTTATTTATTCTTTTCTTATTTTATTTGCAACTTTGGTTGTCGTTATTATTGGAAATTATAGTTATTATAGGACTACACTAATACGATATAATCAAGGTATCAATGATATATTAAATGATAAAATTGATAGTAAATATATTACATTATATAATGAAATTAATAATAGTAACTTTGAAGTAGAAAATGATCAAAACTCCTGGAATCTAGGAGTTGGGGTTAGTTATTCAAAAGAGGCAAGTATTAGAACTGATGGAGAATTTTCTTTAAAGTTTACTTATACAAAAAACTATGTTAATAATACCGATTTGATATCTAGTACAACTTCAAATAAATTTCAATGTAAAGCTGGTTCTTATTATTATGTTTCATATAATATTTTTACAACAGGAAATATTGATGGTACTATTTATCAAAAAAATAATTGGGGGTTAGAATATTCTACGGAAAGAACAGCAACATTAGGTCTTTTTAGCACTAATGGAGTTTCTATCGCGTCTATGCCAGTAATGTTTGCATTTCAAAACTGGGAAAGACAGGGGATACTTGGCCAAGCTTTAAGTACGGAGCAATGTCAATTTATGGTTAATTATGTTAATCAAAATAATACTTTGATGTATATTGATAATGTTATTGTTACTGATGTTACAAATATAGTTTCAAAGTCAGGTTTGCTTGATAGTGATGGAAATTTAAGTGATACTAATAGAGAAATACTTATTAATAATTTTACAAATTCTAATAACTCTAGTGATTCTACCGCTTCTAGTGAAATAAAGTATTTTTCTAATTATTCAGTTTATAATATGGATAATTTACATAGTAATTTAAATTAAAGATGAAAAAATTACTCTTTAAATAAAAAACATCAAGAAAACCCGAGAAAAACAGTTGAAACCAAATAAATACATGTGGTATAATTGGCTTGTTGATTGAAGGGAGGGATAAAGATGACAAAAGTAGTGGTAAAAGATGGCAATGTTGATGGAGCATTAAAGAAGTGGAAAGTTAAAGTTGCCAAAAGTGGTGTCCCTTCAGAATTAAAAAAGAGAAAACATTATGAAAAACCAGGCGTAAAAAGAAGAGAAGCCAAGAAAGAAATGATTCGTAATGCTAGAAAACATCATAGAGACTAAGGAGTATTGATATGTTAGAAAAACAAATCGCAAATGATACCCTTACAGCAATGAAAAATTCTGATAAGTTTAAAGTATCCGTTCTAAGAATGCTAAAAAGTGCTATTCAAAGCGAGAAGATTAACAGTAAATTAGTTACTTTAACTGATGAACAGATAATTATGGTCATCAAAAAGCAATTAAAAGAAAGAACTTCTAGTATCGAGGAATATACAAATTATAATCGTCTAGATATGGTAAGTGATTTGCAAAAAGAGATTGCAATCTTAGAAGGATACCTTCCTAAACAGTTATCGCGTGAAGAATTAGAAATTAAGGTACAGGAAATCTTGAAAAATTATCCAAATGCTACAATTAAAGATATGGGTAAAATTATGAAAGAGGCTAGTAGTACCTTAGGTTCCGTTGCTGATATGAGTGAAGTTAGTAAACTAATCAAAGCAAGTTTGATTTAAGAAGTCTTATTAGACTTCTTTTTTCATAGGATTATTTAGGTGAT
>CAKOKF010000056.1 GCA_934090775.1 uncultured Bacilli bacterium | reverse complement strand
ACATAATATAAACCATATTTAGTTTTAATTGTCCCTAATTTCTCTATTACTTCTTTTGTCTTACTATCACTACTAAACTCATCGATTAAATCGCCATCAATAACAAAGATATCATAGTCTTTATTACTTACTTCATTAACTAAATTATCTAACTTTTTACTAGATAAAGTTGATAAATGAACATCACTTACATAAGCCATTCTTATATCTTTAGTTATATCACTATTTTCTAAATTATAAGTCGTAAAATGTAAATTTTCGACATTTATTACTCCCAATATTACGATAATAATAGGAATTAAAAAACATAAATAAAAACTTTTATCTAAAAATTTATTCTTAAATATTTTATGAATTACATAATATAAAGCATTTAACATTAAAAAATAAACAATATAAGTTGATATAACACTTCTAAATAATAAACAAATTAAAACAACAAAAATAATCCCTATTCTTTCGTTTTGCTTTTTTACTTTCTTTTGCATATGATAATATTCTTCAATATTTTTTATCGCTAAATAAGAAGTTACTACCCATAAAAAAAGAAGTATTAAAGCGTGTATTATCGACATACTATCCCACCTTTTTATACTTCTAAATATTAATATCTATCTCTACTTCTTAAGAATGGCGGAATATCAACATCGCCATCATCCTCATCTTCATCTTTATTATTATATGAATCCATTCTTGTATAATCAGTATCACCATCATCGGTATCGCTATCCAAATTATCATCAAATCCAGTAGCAATTACTGTAACAATTACTTCATCGTTTAAGTTTTCATTGATAACGGCTCCAAAGATGGTATTAATATCCGTATTAGCAGCATTTCTAACTACTTCGGCAGCATCCTCAGCTTCAAATAATGTTAATGAATTACCACCAGTAATATTGATAATCGCATCTGTTGCCCCATCGATAGTCGTTTCAAGTAATGGACTTGATACAGCTTGTTTAGCAGCTTCTACGGCTCTATTTTCACCAACACCAATACCAATACCAATAATCGCATTACCACGTTTTGACATAATCGTCTTAACATCGGCAAAGTCTAAGTTTACTAAACCAGATACAGCAATTAAATCCGATATTGATTGAACACCACGTCTTAAAACATTATCAACTTCTTTAAATGCTTCCATCATTGGGGTTGTTCTATCAATAATATCTCTTAATCTATCGTTTGGAATAACAATAATGGTATCCACATGATGTCTTAATTCTTCAATCCCAATCTCGGCATGATCCATTCTCTTTTTACCTTCAAAGCGGAATGGTTTCGTAACAATACCAACGGTTAAAGCTCCTAAATCTTGGGCAATCTCGGCAACAATTGGCGCTGCACCCGTACCAGTGCCTCCTCCCATACCACATGTAACAAAAACCATATCGGCCCCACTTAAGGCTTCTTCAATTTCTTTTTTACTTTCTAAGGCCGCCTCACGTCCTACATCAGGATTCGCCCCAGCTCCTAGTCCATTAGTAATACTCTTACCTATTTGTAACTTAGTTTCGGCTTTACTAACATTTAAAACTTGTAAATCGGTATTAGCAACGATAAATTCTACTCCTTGAACACCCGATTCAATCATTCTATTAACGGCATTACAACCGCCACCACCAACACCTATAACTTTAATCTTTGCAATTTGATCCATTTTCATCTCGTACATAAACACTCTCCGTTCCAGTTATTCAAAGAAATAGTCAAAGACTTTACCAATAATACTATTATTACTAGCTTTTGCTTCACTTTCTTCTCTACTAAATTCTTCTTGTTCTTCTAAACTCAATATGGAATAATCGTAATTTTTTAACTTAGCATTATAATCATACCATTTAATTAATCCCAAAGTACTAGCATACCTTGTATCTCTAATTCCAATTGTATTAATATAGCCAACTCTAGCATTCTTCCCAAATATTTCTAAAACATTTAAGTCAAAATCACCTATATTTGCTATTCCACCTGTACATATTATATAACTTATTTGTCTTTTTGTTAAGGTGTTAATTTGCTTTTTAGCCATAGAAAGTATCTCATTAACCCTTGATTCGATAATTTCACTTAAATTAACTTGATTTATTATTAATTTATCACCATTATTATCTTTTAATTCCATCTTTTCTAAATTACTAGCATTTTTACTACTACCAAGTCCTAACTTTTTATATACTTCCTTAGCACTACTTAAAGGTATCTTATAAACATAACTAATATCTTTTAAAACATTTAAACTACCTACTTTAATCTTTATAGTATTAACAAGTACACCTTTATTATAAGCCGAAACACTCGTACTTAAATAACCTATATCAATAATAACCCCACAAGTAGTATCCATATCCTCATTCTTTAATGCATAATAATTACCAACTACATCATAACTTATATCAACTACACTTACTCCTAAGTTATCAAGTACTCTTAAATATTTATAAACATCATCTTTCCTTGAACTAGTAATAATACTTTGAACTTCTAAAGTTTTACTAAAAGTATTAACTGGTATATCAGTTCTACTACTATCATCTAAAGTATAATATAAAGGCGTAATATTTACTAACTCCATATTATCTTGTACAACATTCTTTCCTGATAAATTAACTACTTTTATCATATCGTCAGTAGTAACTAAGTTATCTTCATTTTTAATATCTATCTTCGCTTTATTAATCGTAAAAGAAGCACTATCAGATGGAATTGTTAGTAAAGTCTTTTTTATTTCAATGCCTAATTTTTCTTTAGTATCACTTAGTATTTTTTTAATAATAGCTTCTAAAATATCATAATCAATTGTCATATCTTTTTTGATAGCATCATTATTTACGATACTACTTGTTAAAACATATAATTTCTTTTTATTCATTTCGGCGACTATAAATTTAATACTAGCATAACCGATATCTAAACTAGACATTATCTTTCGCATAAGTACCTCTACTCTTTTTCTATAACTAATTATACTAAAGTTTAATTTTATTTGCAATATTCCCACTTAAAAAGGATAGGGTTTTCCTTCTATCCTCTAAGTTTTAAATTATTTTAGTTTTCTTCACGATATTTCTTTAATAGTTCCATCGCTACTTTACTACCGAGTTCTTGATTTTCTATTTCTTTAAGTGCTAACTTATCATCTTGTTTTTCTACTTCTTTTATTATAAAGTTTTCAGTATCTAAAACATCATCTTTCATATTATATTCTGTCATCATAATATATATTTTATTATCAAGTGTTATTTTTTCTAAAACATAATAAGTTTTATTATCATCTAATTTTATTATTCTATCTTTCATTACTTGTCACCTTTCTAATGTAGGCCTTTAGCTTTTAGTACTTCTTCTACTACTTCTTTAGGGAACCAAGCATAGCCTTGGCCATTTTCTTGAAGGAAGTGACACCATTCGACGCCATCTCTTATTACGGTTCTATCAAAAGTCACATTTTTTCCGGCGGCTGTTATTAAATTAACAGCTTTATCAGAGGCTTGACCAGAAGCAGCATAACCCTTGGCAATTTCACTTAAATCATAAGTTTGACCTTTAACAAAATCAAGGATACCAGTATCTCTTGGAACTTGAGCTAAATCGCCAACGCTTGATCTTGGTTCTAAAGTTGTATTTCTATTTAAGTTATAATCTTCTTGGGTTGTTGGTGATTTAAAGGTTTGGGGTTTAGCCTCAGTAGTAGCGCTACGGGCTTCAAATATATTTTTACCAACTTTATAAATCTTACCTATTGAATAACCGGCTGCCATACCATTGAATATCGCTTGAACATATTCATTTTTTAAAGCTTTATTTACTTTATTAAGGCCCTCTTTTAAACCTTTTGGAATTATTTTATCACCTAATTTTTTTAATGGTGCCGAGATTTTATTGATAAACTTTGTCGTTGCTAAATCTTTTTCATCTATACCTTTATGCAATTTTCGATCAACAAATTTAACAACATTCCAAGCTGTTTTACCCATTGATACTGTGGTTACAAGTGGTGTTAAGATAGCCCCAGTAACTGGATTAACAGCTAAACCAAAACCAACAACACCACCAGCAATACCAGCTACGGCTTTTAAAACAGCTTTTTTATTTATACCTTTTGGAGTTACTTTACTATTAGTTTTATATTTTAATACTTCTTGTTCTAAATCAACTTTAATATCTTCTAGATTTTCATGTTTTGTTAATTTTCTTAGTTTATCAATATTAACATCTCTTTTAGATGGGTCATATATAATTATTTCTTTTTCTATTTCTTCTAAAGCTTTAGGATCACTTTCCGAATTTTTAATTTTAGTTATATAATCATCAATCTTTTCTGTTATATTTTCTTTATTAACATCCGAATTGCCTAATAAGACTTTAAATAAAAATTCAAATGCATTACGACAATCTTTATTATCTTGATAGTTTTTAATATTTTGTTCTTTTTCAGTATTTAAATCGACAAATTCTTTCCAAATTTTATCTTTTTCAGCTTCATCTAATTCTTTTTTTGCCTGCTTTAATTCATCATTATTAGCAGTATCTATTAAAGATTTATTAGCATCCTCTAACTTCTCGGATAAAATATCCGGTGAAGCATAAATATATTCACTCAATTTTTTATATTTTTCTAAAGAAGGATCCCCTTTAGATTTATCATCGCCAAAATCAAACTGGTTAACTTTAGCCCAAAACTCTAATGCCGTAAGTACATTATCTTCCCTTAGTTTCTTTAAAAAATATATCCCACAATAAATATTAATATGCTTATTATATTCATCTATTTGTTTTTGAACTAATTCAATCCTTTCTTTTTGTTCTTTAGACAAACCTGATTCACTAGTAGAATTTCTACTAATATTATTAATAGTAATCCTACAGCTTTCAATTGCACGCCTATGTTGATCAATTCGAGTTTGCAATTCATCATAACTTAAATTTATATTAGCCTGAATATTTTCAGCAACATCATATTCTAGTTCTTCAGTAGGTTTAGAAGAGAATGATTTAATACGATTAATATAAGTTTTCAAAGTTGCCAAATCATTGCCCTTCATCTTAGGATCAATATTTGGATCATCCTTTAAATTTTCTAACTGAACAACAAAATCACTTAAACAGTCTAATCCTTCTTTAGTTTCTTTTAAACCATATTTATCCTTATAAAATTTTATTAAAACTTTATTTTGAACATCAGCATTAGAAAAATATGAATCAAGCCAGTTTGCTCCTCTCATCATTTTGATACTTTCTTCAATATTTTTTAAAGATTCATTTGTTTTAATAACAACTTTATCATACTTTTCTTTGGCATCTCTATATTTTTTAGTCAATTTTTGTAAGTTTTCATTTTTATCAAGTCCACTTACAAATGAATTTAAAGAATTTGCGATATCATCAGGATTAGCTAGTTCACTTAACTTTTTCTCTTCTTCTTCAATAGTAACTTCTTTATCATCTTTATCTTTATAAGAAACTATTCCATTATCTTTAGCTAAATCTATAAATCTTTGATATACATCAATTAAATTATCAATAACATCACTTTTCTCTTGTTCCAATATCAATTCCATTAAATTATCCATAATAGCCACCCTACTTTCCTACATTACTTGCTGCTACTAACACTTTTTGTTCAAAAATTGGCAACAATTCATTAATAATCTTCTCATCATTAATTATTCTTACTTCATCATTTTCTTCTAAAGCAATATAATAATTTTCTCCTATTTCATCTTCGTTTATCATTCTATTTAAAAATAAATAATGTTTTCCATCCTTATTTAAGCTAGTTACTATTACATAATTAGCGCCATAAAGTTCAAAAACATTTCCACTAGTCCAACTCATGTTGATCCTCCTTATTACGACAATATAATACCACATATCTTATTAATATCGCAACAATTAAACAAAAAAAGCAGTATTGCCATAACAACAATACCTCTTATTTTTTTCGATTCGTTTAATTATCGTTCTTTTACTTTCTATTATTCATTAAAGTTTCAAAAAAGGTTGCTAAAACATCTTTTTTTAAAATGATTACCCCTATAGATACGACTATTATTAAAGCCAACATAATAATTGGTAAATTTATTTTACCTTTTTTAGTAGTATTAGTATTAGAAGTATCACTATTATCAATATCGGATATATTTACAACATTGTCAGCGCCATTATTTGGAATATTCCCAACATTAATTGAACCACCCAAAGCAACATTATTTATATTATCAGTAGCTACATTTTGAGTATTTGGTGTACTTAAAGCTTTCTGTAAATTTACAACGGCTGGAGTTTCTCCGTTGTTTGGTATATTTAGTTGATTATTTATTATGTTACTATCATGATTATTAGCTAAACCTGCATTAAATTCATTATTACCGCCTTCACTATTCATACTACTCATATTTGGATTATTAATTTCAACATTATCCATTATAGGATTATTTGCTCCAGCA
>CAKOKF010000055.1 GCA_934090775.1 uncultured Bacilli bacterium | reverse complement strand
TTGATTAAATATCAAGTTTTTTTGTTATAAATTTATAAAATTTGTTCATAATAAAAGTGAGGAGATGATTAATAATGAAATGGCCCAAAATGATTTCTACTAAAGATTTAGCCTATATTACGGATATGTTTAGTTGGAATGAAACCTTACGAACTAAATTAAATTATTTTATGGAAGAATGTTTTGATGATGACTTATGTCCTTATTTACAAGAGGCTATTGATATTACAACCAATAATATGAAAAAGTTAAATAAATTATTAGAAAGTGGGGAAAAATATGGAAAGTAAAGCTATGTTAGATGATATCTTACAAACTGTAAAAAATATGACTACTAATTATGCTTACGCTTTAAATGAAGCTAGTAGCGAATTTATTTATAAAGAATTTTTAACCCAGTTTCAAGCTTTAAGTTTGTTAGCGAAAGAACTTTTTAATTTAGCTTACGATTTAGGCTGGAAATCTTTAACTATGGCTAGTACTAAAGAAATTCAAAAAGAAAGTGAACAAGAACAAAAAGCCATAGCAGCCTTATAAAAAGTAGATAACGACTAAAAAATAGTCGTTTTTATATTCTCTAAATTTAAATTAGACTTTATTTTACTAATCTTTTACTATATAATTAAAGTGGTGATAGTATGAAGAAGAATAAGGGTTTTACGTTAGTAGAGTTATTAGCAGTTATCGTTATATTAGCTATCCTCGCTTTAATAGCAGTTCCCAGTATATCAGGTTTATTAAAAAAGAGTCGAAATAATATGTTTTGTAAAAAAGTCCAAAGTATTGAAGCGGCTGCTAAATATTATGCCCAAGATTATGAGGATAAGTTAGAATTTGTAGATGATATGTCTTTTGTAAAAGTAGCAACTTTATTAGAATATGGTTATATAAAAGAAGATAATAAAAATAAAAATGATGTAACCGATCCTAGAGATGGTAGTAATTTAAAAGAAGTAGAAGTAACTATTAAAATAATAAATGAACGTTATTATGGCTCATATCCTTTAACTAAAAAAGAACAAGATATGTGTGGTATTAAAACAACTACTAACAATTCTAATGATACACCAAATTAAAATGGGAGGTAAAGGAGCATGAGAAAAAAAGGTTTTACTTTAGTAGAACTCTTAGCAGTTGTTGTTCTAATGGCTATCTTAATTACCGTCGCTGTCCCTGGTGTTATGCGTATTTCTAAAAGTTTAAAAGTTCAATCTTATTGCAGTAAAATATCCGTTATAGAAAGTGCCGCCCTAGAATATGCTAATGACTATTATAGTGAACAAGTAGTTACTAGTAATAATAGAACAAGCTTAGATAATATTTCCCTAATCGATCTAGTAAATCTAGGTTATTTAGAAAGTGATAATCCGATAAAAAAAGAAGAAGAATTAACTGAAGATGAATTAAAGGATAAAAATAATGGTAAACAATTTTGTATACTTTATGATAAAAATTCTAATTGTTTAGTAGATCCACGAAATGATAATTCGATGGATTATAATTTAGTTCGTATATGGAGTGCTAATAAAAGACTTTATGCTAGTTTTCGTTATCAAAGTGCTGATGTTTATAATGAAGAATTAACTGCGGGAGTATGCGGTGATAAAAGTTTTTATGACTTAGATAAAAGTGATCTCGAAGAGAGTAAGACTATTATATATACAAGTACTGATTTAGGTAGTTTTGGTGATACTAATATAGCAAGTAAACCAATGGTCAAAAATAAATATAATTGGTCTAATTATAAAAATTTTAGAATAACAAGACCTGATAATATTCCTGGCAATTATTACATTAGTAATTTAAAAATAGAATATGAAGTAGGAAATGATACAAGAGTAGAAATTACTAGTGGGGATTTGTTTACTAAGGATGATATTACTAGTAGTGATACTTTAGATATTGATTTAAACAATAACCATCTAAGTAATATTGATATTAGTTATCGAGTTGCTCTAAATAGTTTAGTCCGAAAGGAAAATGCTTATGGTAAAATAAAAAGTATTAGTGTTACTTGGCAAAAACTATCTTAAAAGAATTTTAGTTTCTAAGGTAAATAATTGCAAAGTATTAAAGTCTATGATATGATAAAGAAACTTTTCTAGGAGTGTGATATATATGCAAACAGTATGTTTAATAGGAAGACCAAATGTCGGTAAATCAACGCTTTTTAATCGTTTAATTGGTGAATCAAAATCGATAATTATGGATACTCCAGGTATAACTAGAGACCGTATTTATGGTAATGTCGAATATAAAGATCGTAAATTTTTATTAATTGATACAGGCGGAATTGATTTAGGATTAGGTGATTTTAATAAGGATATTAAAATGCAAGCCGAACTTGCGATAGATGAATCTGATTGTATAGTTTTTGTAGTTGATGGAAGATATGAACTAAATCAAAATGATTATGAGATAAGAAATATGTTAATTAAGTCCGGCAAACGCGTAATTGTAGCCGTTAATAAGTTAGATAATAAAAAACTAGAACAAGAATTAATTTATAATTTTTATGAATTAGGATTTCCCGTAGTTCTACCTATTAGTGGTACTCATAATCTTGGAATTGATAATCTACTTTTAGAAATTACTAAAGGAATGGAAGAAGATATTACACCGGTTAATGATAATTTGAAATTTTGTATTATTGGCCGCCCTAATGTCGGTAAAAGTAGTCTTACTAATGCGCTACTTGGTGAAAATAGAGCTATCGTTTCTGATGTTAGTGGTACTACACGTGATGCTTGTGATACGGATTTTCGCTATAATGGTGAAAAATATACCGTTATTGATACAGCTGGTATGCGTAAAAAAGGAAAAGTCTATGAAAGTATTGAAAAATACTCAGTTATTCGTAGTTTAAAAGCTATTGAACGTAGTGACGTTTGTTGTGTCGTTATTAATGCTGAAGAAGGTATAATTGAACATGATAAACATATAGTTAGTTATGCCATTAATAGTGGTAAAGCTGTTGTTTTAGTTGTAAATAAATGGGATACCATTACAAATTTTGATACAGCTTTAAAAGACTGGAAACAAAAGATTAAAAATGAATTTCAATTTATACCTTATGTCGAAACTATTTATTTAAGTGCTAAGACAAAAAAAAGAGTAGCAATGCTTATGCCTGCTGTTATTAGGGCTTATGAAGATAGTATTAAAGAAGTACCAACTAATGTTTTAAATGATGTTATTACTGAAGCTTATAATCTTCATGAAGCCCCTTCTTATAAAGGTAAACGTTTAAAAATATATTTTACTCATCAAACTGGTAGTAGGCCACCAAAAATAACTTTTGAAGTAAATAATAAAGGCTTAGTTCATTTTAGTTATGAACGTTATTTAGAAAATAAAATAAGAGAAGCCTTTGATTTTACCGGGACACCAATTATTTTACAATTTAAAAATCGTAGTGAAAAATAAAGTTAAAGTTTAAGAATTTTTAGATATATATAAAATAAGAAAGAGAGTTTATTATGAAAAAAACAGAAAATGTTATTTGGGGTTTAGTATTTATTATTTTAGGAGTAGTATTTGGTCTAAAGGCTTTAGGTATAGCCGATATTAATATCTTTTTTACTGGTTGGTGGACATTATTTTTAATTATTCCAGGTTTCATTGGCTTATTTAAAGATAAAGATAAAACTGGTAATATGATTTTATTAATTATAGGAGTATTATTACTTTTAGGTAGTCAAGATGTCTTATCATTTGCAATTATTTGGAAATTAATATTCCCAGTTATTTTAGTATTAATTGGTGTTTCTTGCATTTTTAAAGGCATTACTGGCAATGACCTTAGAGATAGAATAAAAGAAGTAAAGTGCGACGATAAAGATAATTTAAAATGTGATGCCATATTTAGTGGTCAAAAAGTTGTTGTTGATAATACCATTTTAGGAGCTGAAGTTAATGCTGTCTTTGGTGGTTTAGAACTAGATTTAAGAGATGCAAAATTAAAAAAAGATATAGTTATAACTGCCTCAAGCATTTTTGGGGGAATTGATATCTTTTTACCCGAAGATGTTAATTTACAAATAAACTCGACCAATTTATTCGGTGGCGTTGATGATAAAAGTAAAAAAAATAAAGAAGCCAAAGTAACTGTTTATTTAAATTCTACTTGTGTTTTTGGGGGAATTGATATTAAATGAATAGTCGCACAGTAGTAAATTTAGCTAAAGCATTTGGATATCTACTTGCAGTAGCTATCATTGGTTCGATGATAACGGGTATCTTATATCTAGTTAATATATTTAATTATGAAGATACCAAAATTGATATGACAACTATTTATAACGATAGTAGTAAGATTGATAATTTAAAGATAAAATTAAGTACAACCAGTTTAGAAGTTGTTTTAGCAAATGAATTTAAAGTAGAAACGAATAATAGCAGTATCAAAATAAATCAAGATAACAATAACTTAGAAATAAAAGAAAAAGACATCCAAACTTTTAACAAAGGCGATTTGGTAGTTAAGATTTATGTTCCTAAAGACTATAGTTTTGAAAACGTTAAATTAGAAATGGGTGCTGGCAAAAGTGATATTGAGTATTTAAAAAGTAAAGATTTAACAATTAAATTAGGAGCTGGAAAGAATTATTTTGAAAAATTAGAAGTTACAGGCGCAGTATCTATTGATGGTGGAGTTGGGTTAACCAAAATAGAAGATGGAACTTTAAATAATTTAGACTTGGATGCCGGCGTTGGTAAAATTGCAATCAATGCGGAAATCTTAGGTATTTCCAAAATTCATTGTGGCGTTGGTGAATTAGATTTAGATCTAAAAGGCAATGCTGAAAACTATCAATTAGATATCGAAAAAGGTATTGGTAGTATAAACGTTGATAATAAATCTTGGAGTAATAATGACCTTCTAGGTACTGGAGATAATAAAATAAAAATTGCTGGTGGTATCGGCAGTATTAATGTAAAATTTAAGAATTAAAATAATTAATAAAAGTAAAAAATAAAGAAAGAAACTGCTTATAATTTAGAAGATTAGGCAGTTTTTTCATTGTATACAAATATTAAGAATCTAGTTTTTTGTTAGAACTATCTATAAAGAAGACTTAAATGAAAAACTTGCTGATATCACCATTTATTTGAGACGTTTTTCGAATTTTAATAAAACCTTGTAAAAAAATAAGAACTTGAATATTCAAGTTCTTGCTAACATTTTATTTTCTAAAATAGCAACAGGTTTATAAAAGATATAAGATAAAATAATTAAGACCGCAACCCCAGTTAATACTAAATCTAAATTAAATACCTGAGTGCCATAAATAATTAAATAACCAATTCCTTCTTTACTTACCAAGAATTCTCCCATAATAACTCCACTATTACCCCCAGTGAGAGAATTTAGCAAAGGTTATAAGATTCCAAGAAAGGTGTAATAAATATGGGAGCAAGAATGACTTGTCCTTATTGTAATAGTAAGGATACAACAAGTGTTATTTATCTTTATAGATATAATGATAATAATACTTTTATTAAAAAGAATAATGATGAAGTAAAATATTCAGAAAGAAAAAGAAACCCTAAAAGATTAAACTATGAAGGAACTCTTATAACAGATCATAATCATAATAAATATTGTAATAGATGTCATAAGACATTTAATTCAATAGAAAACTTATATGCAGTAGATATTAGTAAGATAACATTAGTATTTATATTAAGTAAAGCAAGATATAAGTATGAATTCATATTTGATGATAAACCAACATTTTTATTTAAAAAGAACTATCAATTAATTAATCAAGAAATAATTACTAATAAAGATAAAATAAAAATTCTAGATAGTATAACAAATTCTAAAATAAACTTTTGGAATAAAGAATATATTAATAAAGATTATGATAATTATAAATGGATATTAAAATTAGAATATTATAATGGATTATCTGAATGCTTTAATGGACATGATATGATTCCACTTAATTGGAATGTATTTATAAAAGGATTTAAGAATTTCATAAATAAATATGATGAGGATAATTTATTAACTAAAATTACTAATAATGCGAAATATGAAGAAATATGCACTAAAATGTAGTATAATTTAATTAACAGTTCAACAAAAAAAATAAGATAAGGAGGAAAAAATGGAAGAACATGGAAATATAATTATTTATAAAGATAAAAATGGTAATGATAATATTGAAGTAAAAATGCAAGATAATACTGTTTGGTTAAATCAAGAACAATTAGTTAAATTGTATAATTCAAGTAAATCTAATATATCTGAACACATTAAACACATATTTGAAGATGGAGAGTTAGATGAATCTTCAACTGTTCGGAATTTCCGAACAGTTGCCTCTAATGGTAAAACCTACAATATGATGTATTATAATCTTGATATGATTGTTGCAGTTGGATTTCGTGTTCGCTCAAATATAGGAACTAATTTTAGAAGATGGGCAAATGAAAGATTAACTGAATATATGACTAAAGGATTTACAATGAATGATGATTTGCTTAAACGAGCTGGTGGTGGATTATATTTTGATGAATTACTATCTAGAATCCGTGATATTAGATCATCTGAAAAAGTTTTTTGGAGAAAAATACTTGATATTTATGCTACTTCTATTGATTATGATCCTAGAGCAGAAATTACACAAGCATTTTTTAAGACAGTTCAAAATAAAATGCACTGGGCTGCACATGGACACACAGCTGCAGAAGTTATTGTAGAAAGAGC
>CAKOKF010000054.1 GCA_934090775.1 uncultured Bacilli bacterium | reverse complement strand
GGAATTGCCTAGTAGCCAAGTGGTAAGGCATCAGATTCTGACTCTGACATTTCGTGGGTTCGAGTCCTACCTAGGCAGCCATTTTGATATTAAGAACCGTTATGGTTTTTTTTTAAAGTAAATTAAGAAAAGAATGGTAAAAAAGATAGAATGTTTAGATATATAGGGCTGAAAAACTCTTTGAAAATAAAGAAAACTATATTATAATAAACAAAGAAAAGAGGAATATTATGACAAATAAAGAATTAGCAGACATTTTACTTCCGAATGTCCAACATGATTATAAATATTATGAAAAAAAATATCCTGAAAGAAAATTAAGTGAGGGTGCTTGCGTTACTCGTTTTGCTCCATCTCCTACTGGTTTTGTTCACTTAGGAAGTTTGGCAACATCATTTATGGCAATCCAACTGGCTAAACAAACTAATGGTGTATGCTTTTTAAGAATCGAAGATACAGATGGGAAAAGAACTATTGAAAATGGAGTTCAAGGTATTATTAATGATTTTAAAAGTCTAGGAATTACTTTTGATGAAGGCCAAGGTTTTGGTGGCGAATATGGTCCTTACTTGCAATCAGAAAGAAAAGATATTTATCAAGCTTATGCTAAAAAGTTAATTGAAGAAGGACTTGCTTACCCATGCTTTTGTACTCCTGAACATTTAGAAGAAATTAGAAGTTATCAGGAACATAAAAAATTACGTTTAGGTTACTATAAGAAATATGCTAAATGTCGAGATTTAACAATGGAAGAAATTAAAGAACATTTAGACAATGGCGATAAATATATTATCCGTTTTCGTAGTCAAGGTGATTTTGAAAATAAAATTATTTTACATGATGCTATTAAAGGCGATATTGAAATGCCAGAAAATGATATTGATGATGTAATTATTAAAAGTGATGGTCTTCCTACTTACCATTTTGCTCATGTTGTCGATGATCATTTAATGCATACAACACATGTTACTCGTGGTGATGAATGGGTGGCTAGTTATCCAAAACATCATGAATTGTTTAAACTTTTAGGTTTTAAAGAACCAGTTTATGCTCATATCGCCCCAATTACTATTAAAGAAGGAACAACAGTTCGTAAATTAAGTAAAAGAAAAGATAAAGAAGCCGCTATTAGTTTCTATCAAAAACTAGGTATTCCAACAGAGGTTATTAGATTATATCTTGCTACTATTGAAAACTATGATTTTGAAGAATGGTATAATGCTAACCCGGATAAGGGAATTGATGATTTTACATTTGAATTTAATAAAATGCCTATCGGTGGTACTTTATTTGATATGGAAAAATTACAAAGTATTTCTAAAATCTATTTTAGTCATTTAAAAAATTATGAATTATATGATATGACTTTAAAATATACTAAAGAATATGATGAGGAATTCTATAATATTTTAGTTAATAATAAGGAATATGCTCTTAATGTCTTTAATATTGAAAGAGATATTGAAAGACCTCGTAAAGATATAGCTGCTTTAAGTGATGTTAAAACCGAATTTAGTTATATGTTTAATGAGTTATTTTATAAAGATGCTAATCCTTATGTTGAGTGTAAAATATGTGATAAGAATATTGTCTTAGATTATATTAATAATGTTTATAATGATACCGATACGCAAGAAGATTGGTTTAATAATTTAAAAGAATTTGCGGTAAAGAATAATTATACGGCTGATAAAAAAGCTTACAAAGCTGAACCGGATAAATTTAATGGTATGGTAGCCGACTTTTGTGCCCTACTTCGTATCATTATTTGTAAGAAAAATCAGTCTCCAAATATTTATTATTTAATTAAGTATCTTGGTAAAGATGAATTAGTTAAAAGAATTAATAAATTCTATGAAGAAAGATAGTCCCGAGTGACTATCTTTTTGACGTCCATAATTACTTTGTAAAATAAATGCTGCATCTAGTTTTAGTAACATCATTGGTAATTTTAAGTTCCCAACTATCAACATCAAAAGTAGCAGTCGCTCCATTCGTACAACTAACACTTTTTAAAGTTAAACTACTATCTTTTACAGGAAAACCACCACTTACGTATTCATCATTTATATAGGCAACCTTCTTAATTGGTTCATAAGTAAACTCGCCAACCGTTGTTCGCATAACTTCTTTTTCATCTTTAGTAGAAAAATCAGAATGAGCCCAAAACAACACTAAAACTACTACGACTATAAAAGATAAAATAGCGGCACTATAGCGAATAACTAGCTTCTTATTTTTTTCGTTTTCTAACTTAGTTAAAAATTTATTTTTCATACCTACTCGACCATCCTAAATAAATTATAGCAAAAAAATTTAAAAGAAAAAAGATAAATGCTTAAATATTAATATAAGGCACTTACCTTTTCTTGATAATCTTTTAAATTTTTTTCATCAGGTACCATGACATATAATTTACTCATTGGATAAGAGAAAGTATAATCCATAGCTGAGGTACCATTTAAACTTATTGATTCAATATCATAGTTAGAAGGTTTACTTATTTCTTTCTTAATAAAATCGGTAATTTCTTTCTTACTCATATTTGTAATCATCGCATCATCTAAAACATCTAAGAATTTAGTATAACTAGTTATAATTTTTGGACTCATTGCTTTCTTTATCAAAGCCTCTAAAACTAGCATTTGATTTTCACCTCTTGTAATATCACCATCCGTAAATGAGTGTCGTTCTCTAACAAATGATAAAGCGGCATCTCCATCTAAATGATTCATTCCTTTTTTAAATTTATAAGTTTTCTTCATCGTTGAATCATAAATTCCTGTTTCGAAAGCATATTTACTATTAACATCAATGCCTCCCAGTAAATCAACAATCTTTATTAAAGAAGTAAAATTTAGTCTTACATAATAGTCAATCTTGATACCTGTAAAATTTTCGACCGTTTTCATCGCTGTATCAATACCATAAAGAGAAGCATGAGTTAACTTATCTTTACCATTTTTGCCATAGAGAGTTACATAATAATCTCTTGGAATATGCGCCATTACAATCTTTTTCGTTACCGGATTTACCGTCATAACAATGTTTACATCACTTCTCGTCTTCGTAGCAATCTTGTTATAAGTATCAATACCACTAATATAAACGCTAAAAGTATTTTTGGTTATATCCACGTTTTTTTCAGCCACATTAGTCTTAACGGTAATTTCATAATTATAAATACTCTTCGTACTACTAGCATAGACCGTATCATTTTCTCTTAACACCGTATCCGTTGCACTATCAATTAAAATAGCTGGAATTTTTTCCATTAACAAAGCCGATGTTAAACTTGATACATCATCAAAAGTTACCGTTTTATCAATTTTTTCTTCAATTTGCGTGACCGCCTTAGTATAACCTTCATCAGTATTTTTCAAGATGCCAATTTCTTTTAAATCATCAACCGTCTTCTCCAAACTATTTAAAACTACAACTTTATAAGCTTCAATTTCCGTCTTGGTATGAATCTTATCTAAGAAACTATTCGTTTTATTTAAATAAATACAACCAATAAGTTCAATAACAAATAAAACAATTCCTAAAAATAAAGCCCATAATCGTTTATGATTAATATTAGCAATTATAAGCATTGTTAAAATAAATAAAACAACAGTAACTAACCCAAAATAAACTAAATTTAAGACATTAGTAAAATATAATAAAACTAAAAAAATAATTCCTATTAATAACAATAAAATATTAAAATAATGGTAAAACTTTTTTTTCTTTTTTTTCATAACTTGCTCACCTGTTTAAGATTATAACATATTTAAGAATAGATACCAATTTCTATTAATCTAATTTGACATCTTATTGACTACAATTAGTAAGTATTTATTCTTAAAAAATTTATAACCTATTGCCAATCTTATTAAGCCTATTTCTCTTTTTAAAACATTATTACTCTAAACTAATTTTCCTATACCTAGATATGCATATTTACATAAAGAAAATATTGTTAAATTGATTCAATTAGTATATAATAAAATAGAAAATAAGGAGCTTTCTTATGAATAAATTTATCGATAAACTTAAAAAGTGTAACAAGATTTACTTAACAATTCTTGTAATAACTTTAATAACTTATATGATTGGTTATGTAATTTTTGTGAAAAATATAGCCGTATTAACTGGTATTGAAACTCTAGTTAGAATGATTTTAATAATTCTTTTTGGAATATGGTTCTTAGTATGGTTAGTAATGGGACTAGTCTATGTCTTAAATAAGAAATATTCTAGTTTTATTATTATGATTATTTTTACTTTATTATTTAATGGTATTTTCTTTGTAGCAGGTTATTATATAGATACTATTTATAAAGAAATAGATAGTATTAGTAAAGATACAATTAACTATACTACTTATCTTATTAGTATGAAAGATACTGAATTTAACAGTGATAGTAAAATTGGTATTATCAGTGATACGACTAATATTGAAGGTAATGTTTTAGCTAAAGAATTAATTAATAAAGACAATCTTCCTAATAAGTTATATCAATATGATGATTTTTATATCATGTTAGATGACTTATATAGTGGTAAAATTGATGCTTGTTTTGTTTCTAGTAATTACACTATTCTTTTTGCTTCCGAAGAGAAATATCAAAATATTAAAGATGAGACTAAAGTAGTTTTACAATATAGTAAAGAAATGAAAAATCAAGATAACATTAGTTATACTAATAAGAAATTAACCGAACCTTTTACTATCTTAGTTATGGGTGTTGATAGCGAGACCAATGGTTTGAATGCTAACGGAGCTTTTAATGGTGATACTTTGATGATGATTACTTTTAATCCTAAAACTTTATCAGCGTCGATGTTTAGTGTGCCAAGAGATCTTTATGTACCAATTAGTTGTCGTAATAATGCTTTAGCGAAAATAAATTCTTCCGCTGCTTATGGTACCAGTTGTGTTATTAATACTATGAAACAGCTTACTGATATTGATATTGATTACTATGTCAAAATGAATTTTAAAGGCGTTGTCGATTTAGTTGAAGCTCTTGGTGGTATAACTGTTGATGTTGAAGAACCATGGAGTTGGTATAATGCCGGTGTTAACTATGGTGGCAAAGTATGTGAACAAAACTCGAATCGTGAGTTTGGCGATAAAATAGTTTGTATGGACCCAGGAATTCAAACATTAAACGGCGAACAAGCTCTAGCCTATGCTCGTAACCGTCATCAATATATTGGCTCAGATCTTGACCGTATTAGACATCAACAAGATGTGGTAGAAGCAATTGTTGAAAAAGCTAAAACCTTACGTAGTTTTGATGATTTTAAAAATATTTTAAATGCCGTTCAGAAAAATATGGATACTAATATGACTACTGATCAAATTCTATCTTTATATGATGTTGGTAAGTCAGTTTTAGTTAATACTATTAATGGTAACGAAGTTAAATTTTCTATTTATAAAACAACTTTAGAAACTTATAGTCTTCCTGTCTATTTAGGATACTCAACTACTTCAGCTCTAGGTTATTATAAAGATAGTTTAGAAGATATTAAAAAGATGATGAAAACTAATTTAGAACTATTAGAAAAAGTTCCTAATAAAACATTTAGTATTGATTATAATGAAGATTATACTTTGAAATTCTATGGGAAAAAGTTATATGGCGCTAAGTCAGTGGCAACAATGCCTAGTTTAATTGGTTCTACTGCGGAATATGCTAGTAGTTGGGCTGTTAGTAATGGTATTAATTTAACTAAAATAGAAGTCTACGAAGGCGATGAACATTTCAATTATTTATATGGTGATGGTATCGTAGCAGACCAATCAATTCATATTAATTCAGTTATTGGTACTGGTACTAATTTAACAGTTTATATAAATAAAAGATCTAGTAATATTGATAATTCAAATAATACTGAAGAAACACCTGTTCGTAATGAAAATGATACAGTCATTGATAATGAGGAGTAATAATACTTCTCTTTTTTTGTTATATTTTTTAAAATTTTAGTATTTAAAAAGAAGAAATTCTTTTAATTTCTTCCCTATCTTTTAGTATTAGTCATTTCTTCATTTATTGGATTATAAGCAACTATACTATATTTATTATCTTCCCTCGTTAAAATAACATCAACTTTTTTATCATATCCTAAGTCACTAACATAGGTAACATCAGCACTTATTTCATAAGCAGGAACACTTTCTTCTCCCATTTTATAAGTTGTTGTTTTAAGTTCATTCATTACAACTTCACTTACTTCTGGTAATAATTGTTTACGATCATCATAGGCATTATCTTCAATATAATCATAAAAATTATCAACTACTTTATTTATAAACATATCTTTTTTCGTTGTATTAAAGTATTGTGAACTAGTTACTTCATACTTATTAATTTTGTTATTTAATGATAATAGATCTATTACAAATACCTTAGCTAACTGTGTTATATAAGCATTATCATCTATTTCATCAGCTTCTAAAATTTCCTTTAATTTAGCAAATTCATCTTTATAATATGGAGAAGCATTATCATTTATATAATAACTATACTCAGGAATATTACTTTCAACTTTACTAACATTTACTGGTTCTTCTTTTCTTTGCAAAGTTCCATAAAAGTAAAATACTATTCCAAATATTAAAAACAAAGAAATAAGAGCAAAGAACATCTTAAAAATATCACTTTTCTTCATACTTTTTAACATAACTATCACCTATTTTTCTAATATAGAAATATTATAGCATAAATTTCAAATTTTTACTTGAAATTGTATAATTTTTTTGATATTATTAAGTAGTCAGTTGAAGAAAAAACAACTAAATATGCAGGTGTGGTTCAACGGCTAGAATGCGACCTTGCCAAGGTCGAGACGGGAGTTCGATTCTCCTCACTTGCTCCAGATTGATAGGAAACTCGAACTTTTCGAGTTTAAGTAATAAATGCTAACTAGAAATAGTTAGTT
>CAKOKF010000053.1 GCA_934090775.1 uncultured Bacilli bacterium | reverse complement strand
AAAAAGAAGAATGGGATCACAATAGATCAATGGAAAATGCTAACATTTATACTAAATTATATATGCTAGTTAACAGCCGCAATTATTTAATCAAATTGAGAATAAGCGAACAAGAAGTAAATAAAATTATAGCATTAATAAAAAGTAAGTTTCCAGAAGAATTTGACGCCGATCAAAAAGTTTCTAATGAAGACGATTACGATATTAAAATGGAAAATACTGAAGGCATAGACATTACTCCTAAGCCTAAATCTCAATAAGTTAGTAAAGATCATTTTAGCAATGGTCTTTTTATTTTATCTTGCGTCTAAAGACATAAGTTTAACATCAAAATAGAATTTTTTTTCATTTTGAGCATAAAATATACTAAATCCCGATAAATAACATTTAACACCAATTGACAATTAATAATTAATAGTGTAAAATTTAATACGTGTGAAGACATTTACACCTAAATATTTTAAAAAATGGGACTTTAGCCAAGTGGTAAGGCACGGGACTGCAACTCCCCCATCACCAGTTCAAATCTGGTAGGTCCCTCCAATAAAAAAAGCAAGCCTCGTCATGAGGCTTTTATAGTGTACAAATATTGCTTAGAATAGAATATGAGTTTCCCAAGCTCAAGAAACGAGTTTGATAACCACTACTTGCTCTAGCTAAAAATAACTTACGAACTTTATTGCTCGTGAGTTTTTATTTTTAATAATTCCTTTTTTTAGAGTACCAGTCAAATAAATACACTGTTTCGGGCCATTTACTCGTTTGGTCAATTTAAATTTTCACTTGAGCAACTCGTAATAGTTAATGTTGAAATATTTGGTTTTGCATTTATCATTAAATTTAAAAATATTAAAAAATTAAAATTAATAAAATATCACTTTAAGTTCCAATAAAGAAGAAACAAAATTCAACAAGACAGTCAAGAAATTAGCCAATTTACAAAATTAATAGAAATATTATGATAATGGTAATTTAGGGATAGAAATTTCAAAAATGAATATTACATATATAAATAGTAAATTATTTAAAAAATAAAAATTCAAATTATAGGCTATATGAACTCATAACAAATTTTGAACTACTAAAGGAGCAAGTAAATAATAACTTATTAAATCCAAGTGAAATAGAAGAAGATAAATAAGTATCTTTTAAAATGATAGTTATGTGCTTAGGTAAAAATAGTAGAAAAACAACTATAATAATAGGACCTAAAACCATGTAATTATTAAAAAAGTAACAATTTAAAAGCTGAAAAAATACCTTGTTTAAAGAAAAAAGAAGCTAAGTAAAAATTATTCATTTCCACTCAACTACTTTTTATTATCTCATGAATGTTAAATATATCTAATCCCATAAATGATTATAAAATTCTAAATAATCTTTAATCATCTCGTACCCATCACTTGGACATTTCTTTTTATCATCGCATTTTATTTCATTAGTATCCGTATAATAAGAAAACATATAATTATCATCATAATATTTAAGACTTCTTCCGAGCACTGATGAAGTAACGCCATAACCATGTTCTTTATTTACATAATAAAGTACTGAACCATCAGCCCGTACCGTAACTGTATCGCCATTATCAAAAGTACGTTCTAAAAAACAACAACCATTCCAAGTAAAGCCTTTATCTTCTAACGCTAGAGCCTTCTTAGTACTTTCATCATAGTAAGTTGTATTCTTTGGACTATCATCACTTGAAATACTATCTAAATCTTTAGGAATATCCCTTTTATCTAATAATCTTTCCTTTGTTAAATTTAAATCTTCCGTTACTCTTTTATTATCAAGCATATAAGTTATCTTTAAAGAAAAATTACTATTAGAATAATCTAATTTTTTAAATAATTCATTGTAACCAACATACTCTTTATCCATTCCTGTAAAAAAAGAACTTTGTCTTTTAATAACCTCATCATCAATCTTAAATTCTACATCCATAATATCATTCATTGTTAATTTATCATTTTTTATATTAACACTACCATTAACTAAAATATTTTGAACACTTGAATTAATAAATAAACCATTATTATAATTAAAACTATTACTTTCTCCTGATAATTCATATATCTTAACATCATCAGTTAAACTTTTAATCTTTTTCCCAAAAAAAGCACTTAAAACTCCTACTAATAAGATCACTATAATAACTACTAAAATAATAATGAATTTAAATAATCTTTTATTATCTTTATTTTTCATAAGGTACTTTTTCCTTCCTAGATTGATCATAGCATGCTTAATAATATCCTGTCAAATTTCCTCGCATTTTTATTTTAATATTACAATAATTAAAAAAGAAGAAAAATTTTACCATATTTATTTTCTTCTTAAATCATTTTATCTACTTTGAGTCTTAATACTTTCTTCAATATCTACATTAATTTTAATAACTCTAGCCTTTGCTTCTAAATGCTTTAACATTTCTTTAAGCTTTTTTATTTCTTCATTAATATTTTCAATATCTCTAGATTTTTGATGTTCTAAAAGCAACACTTTATTATTTAGAAAAGAACTATCATCAATTTGCTTTCTTATTACATTAACTTTATTATTTAATATTTTTATAGCTTCTTTTAATCTTTCAATTTCTTTATTGATCTCTTCTAAATCATATTTATTATAAGCCATATTTAATTTTCTTTCTTTTTCTTAATCAACATAATAATTATCACTAATCCCAAAATACTAAAAATCCAATATAAAGAAGTATCTTTTTTCTCTAAATCTTCTTTAGTAACTATTAAATCATTACTACCTAAGGGATAACCATTAATAAAAGCTTTAAAATAATAATTATTAATATCGCTTATATCAATAACAATTTGATGTTTTTTACTATTTTTACTACAATCAATACTATTAAACTTTTCATATAAAATAGTATCTTCCTTAGCATAATATAAATCACAAGTTACATTTTCTAAACTACTACTAACTTCTAAAGTAACTTGATTATTATTTACTTTTACTAATTTAATGGTTGGTTTTTCTTTTAAAACATCTTCATCTTTTATTTTATAGTCTAAATTTATTTTAAATTCATTAATTAAATTGTCTTGTTTTTCATCACCATTTAGATCTATTACATTATATTTCTTATAATTAACCTGTATCAATTTTTCTTCTAAAGAACTATTTTTTAAATAATCAGTAGTAATACTTTTAATTTCATCTTCACTATTACCATTTAATTTAGCAATAATATCAATAATTTCTAAGGTCCATAAATCTCCATTATCTAACACGTCATACCTATTATTAATATTTCCCTCAAAGTTATTAGTTAAAATATTATCTTTTAATTCATACTTTATACTTTTAGTAACAGTCTTATCATCACGTACACTCGGATATTTAATAAGTATTATTTTACTATCACTACTTATACTGGTATCTCCCATATTTTTATACATACTATAAGTACTAGAATTTTCTAATTCTTTAGTAATATCACTAAGTTCTAAAGCCCTAACTTTTGTAAATCCCACTAAGCTTAATAATGAAGTTAAAATAATCATTCTTATTTTATAATTCAATTTCATTGTTGTTCTCTTCTCTTATTTATTTCATCTAAATTAAGTTCTAATATTTTAGGACTTAGTAATATTTTACAAACATTTTGCCATCCTGTATGATAATCATAACCAGCTCGTATTATTTTTTTTGCTTTTAGTTCATCTTCGCTAACATTTTTATTATGATAAGATGGAAATAATATTTTAATTGATATTTTAGGATTTAAATTACTAACTAAATCATCTATTTGAATATCTGCAATGCACATGTTTTTAGCGCCAGTAAATATATAATTTTTAACTGGTATGACGTCTTCAGGTATTAATTTATGCAGATAATCGAATTTATTTTTAAATATTCTTCCTGAATCATCTATATCAAAAGTACTTATACAATCACTACAAATATATATATCATAATACCTACTTAAAGATTTAATCGCATCCAATGCTCCTGGTAGTGTTTCGCGATTTGCATACTGATCTTTCGTTCGAATAAATTGATAAAATTGAGGTTTTTGATCATCAGGTATCGCTACTGTATCAATATAATATTCTTCAAAATCATCAATTGTATAATTAGTATGTAAAAATTCATTAACTAACTCTAGATATCCTGAAAAACAAATAACTTCATCAACATCTAATAAAATACTTTTCTTCTTCATAGTTCTCCCCTAACTGTTTATAAAATTTATTATATCATCAATAATTAAATCTTTTTCTTTTTCTTGTAATAGCTCATGACGTAAATCTTTATATAATTTAGTATCAATATTTTTATACCCAACTTGTTTTAAAAATAACTCTAACTTCTTAAATTTTTCTATACTTCCAATAACGGGATCTTTAGATCCAGCTATTAAAAATATTGGTAAATTAGCATTTTTAACAAGATATTTATTTTTTTGAAAAGCTAACTTTTGTAATTTATAAAGAATTAAAAAGCCATTATTAGTAAAAGTAAAACCACATAAATTATCTTTATTATACATTAAAACGTTTTCTTTATTTTTACTTAACCATTCATTTTCAATTTTATAACCTTTATTAAAACTACTAAAAGTTAACTTATTTAAAAAGTTATTTACCTTTTTACTATCTTGAAAAGTATTACTTATCTTAGCTATAAATAAACCTACATCTACCAACCTTTGTTCAGTTGGTGTTCCACATAAAATTACTTTATATGGAATATCATCATACTTTTGCAAAAAACTTCTTACTACTAAAGTCCCCATACTATGGGCAAAGATAATATTCCTTTCCAGTTTATATTTATCTTGGAAATAATTCATTACCGTATATAAATCTTCTCTTAAAGCCGTACAATCATTAGTATAAAAATAACCTAAATCATTCTTATCTTTAATACTTTTGCCATGGCCTCTACCATCATAAACAACTGCTATATAAGAATTATTTATTATTTTATCTAAAAAATAATTATATCTTTCTTTATGTTCACTCATTCCATGAACAATAAACACGATTCCCTTTATATTTTCATCAGGAATTAAATAGTTCACACTTAGTTCTAAGTTATCAAATTGTGATTTTATTAAAATATTATTTATCATTTAATGCCAACTTTCTAAGTTAATTATATAGAAAATTATAACTTAACACAATAAAAATTTTTTTACTTTTCATAGAGTTAAATACTCTATGAAACGGAAATATCGTTACTTATTTTTAATTTATAATATCAATATATCATATAATTTACATATTTTAAAGATTATTTTAATACTAAGAAAATATATTTCTAGTCAATTTTCTAGTCATTTAAAAGATGTAAAGTATGTGCATTTTAACGCTAATAATAATGTAAATTAAATTTTTCTTCTTTGAAAATAAATAGTCATAATTTTAGTCATTTTTAGTTTTAACCTCGTATTTATAACTATATTCATAGAGTATTAAACTCTATGAAAGATGTAAAGTTATGTCAAAATTTTTAGAGGTGTACTATGAAAAAATTTAATAAAACTAATTATTTAATAAAATTAAAAATTAGAAGATGGTTACAAAATTACTCAAGATATCTTTATATAGGTATATCTTGTTTATTTATTTGTGTAATAGGAGTGTATTTTGCTTATTCTAAATTCTTTGTATCTAAAGAAGAAGTAGTTATTAAAACAACTGTTGGTAATTTTACTCAGGGCGATGTTATAATAGGTGCTTATATTGATAATGAGTACTCAAATACTATTCCTGGTAAAAATGATGGATATACGGTAGAAAAAGTAGTATGTGA
This sequence comes from uncultured Bacilli bacterium, assembly GCA_934090775.1. GTDB lineage: Bacteria > Bacillota_I > Bacilli_A > RF39 > UBA660 > CAG-605. Next base: position 1,230 of record CAKOKF010000053.1, on the reverse strand, counting down.
TAATGAAGCAATCGGTAAATGGGATATCGATAATTGGGGTTTATTAACAACTAATTTGACAAAAAAAACCAAATGTAGTATTTATTTTGTAAAATTTATTTCTAAAGTTACTGATATAATAGCCAATTTAGATGTTACTGGGAAATGTCCAACTTTAAACGATAATGGGTCAGTAAGCGTTACCGATATAGAAGAAACTGATGGTTATTTATGCAAAGCAAAAGATGATTATGGAGATTCTTATTATTATCGTGGAGTCGTAACTAACAATTACGTCAAATTTGCTGGATTCTATTGGCGCATCGTAAGAATCAATGGTGATGGCACAATAAGAGTTGTTTATGATGGAACGAGTGCTCATGCCAATGGTGAATCAAGCACTGATCGACAAATAGGAAAAAGTGCTTTTAATAGTCAAAATGATGATAATGCCTATATAGGATATATGTACGGAACAATTGGTGCCTCAACGTATAATGCAACACATACCAATACGAATAACTCAACAATAAAGACTTATATAGATAATTGGTATAAAACCAATATTTTAGGCACAGTCAATGAACAATATTTAGCTGACAATGTATTTTGCAACGATCGTTCAATAAGTACATATAGTGCTAGTGCTAATACAAAACTCGGATATGGAAAAAATATAACTTATTACCGTTGGTTTTATGGACCATGGAATGGTACAGATCATGGAAACTCAAATATATTATTAAAATGTCCACAACAGAACGATGCCTTTACAGTACGTGATACTGTTAAAGGTAATGGAGCTTTAACTTATCCAATTGGTCTTTTAAGTACAGACGAAATCGTATTAGCTGGAGGATGGAATAATAACAATAGTAATTATTACCTATACTCAGGACAATATTGGTGGGCTGCCACGCCTCATTCTTTTCGTGACTCCATTGCCAATGAGCGCAATATAGCAGCAACAGGTAATGTATATTATTATAATTACAATACGGCTTCATCTCGTGGGGTGCGTCCTGTATTAAACCTAAAAGCTGAAGTACTAGCAAATGGCGATGGAACCATGAATAATCCTTATCGCCTAGAAGAATAAACCACAATCCAAGCAACAAAACAATCATATAAAATATAAATATGATTTTTTTTTAATTCAAAAAGAATACCCATTAAGAGTATTCTCTATATCTAAAAACCAATAAACTTATAATAATGATATAACATATCTTTGATTACGAATAGTTATAA
>CAKOKF010000052.1 GCA_934090775.1 uncultured Bacilli bacterium | reverse complement strand
TGCGAATATTACCTTATTTTAAAGACTTTATTTTGCAAGATATAAATGAAGAAACTGTTGAAAATTGGTTAGGTTATTTAAGTCGTACCAAAACAAAATCTGGTAATTTTGTTCATCCTACAACCATAGCCCATGCTTTTAAAGTATTAAGCAACATGTTTAATTTTGCAAAGTTAGAAAGAATATTAAAAGAAAACCCTTGTAGTTTTGTTAAAAAGAAACCAACGGAGAAACCTGATGAAAAAGAATACTTTACCCTTGAGGAAATGGATTATGTTAAAGAGTTACTATCTACGACTAGCATTAGGCTTAAAACTGCCATGTTTATTATCATGGATACAGGGTGTCGCCGTGAAGAACTTTTAGGATTAACTTGGAGAGATATAGATTTTGAAAAGAAAACAATAAATATAAATAAGGCGGTTGCTACAATTTCAACAAAAAGTGGTGTACCAAATTATCGAATTGTCGAGAAAAATGTTAAAAGCTGAAATAGTAACAGGGTTATAGGGATACCCAATGCCTGTATTTCTTTATTAAAACAATATAAAGCCTTTAAAAAAGATAGTGGATTAAAAGTTAAAGCAGATGATTATGTATTTACTAATTGGGATAATAATACGATTTGGGACCCGAATAGACTTACTGCTGAATGGAGATTATTTAGAAAGAACAATAACTAAAAATGTTCCATTACACGGATTAAGGCATTCAAACGCAACTTTTTTATTATCATCTGGTATGCCGAAAAAGGATGTTGCTAGACGACTTGGTCATACAACAGAAGTATTAGATAGGATATACACTCATAGTGGTGAGGAAGATGATAAAAAACTAGTAGAAAAAATAGAAGAAAGTTTTTATGGTAATAAAGAAAAATATCAACGGAAATTTTCAACAAATGCAATCATTTCTGTAATTGCTGGTTACATAGATAACGAAAATTGCAAAGAAAATTATGAGCTACTTGATTATATAGTTGAAGAAAGAGTTAATAATGAGAACCTTGTTGATTACTTAAAAGCAAGTCAAGATTATTTAATTTCACAATATCCTATTTTAAATATCTTTAATAGTAATGAAATAATTTCAAGTAAAGAAGTTTTTAACGAAAGGATGAAACAATTCATTGATTTAGTTGGGGAAAAACTTACAGTAAAATTACCGCAAGACAAAATAAAAGATTATGGTAAAACGATTATATGAGGGAAGGAGCATTATGTTCTTTCTCTCGTTTTTTTGATTTCTGAAAAGCTTAAAAAATAATAGAATATATTTGTTCTTTAAAATAAATAATAATTATATAGTATGACGGTCTTTTTTAGGTGGCACACGGAATTTTTATCAAAAATAATTTTGTGCCATTTCTGTGACACTTTGGTCGAAATGATACGAAAAAAGTCAAAAAAGTGGCACTTTAGAAATGCCCTGAATTATTGCAAAAAAGCCCAATTTTACTAGGATTTTGACCGATTTTAACCAATGTGGCTAATCTCTCCAAAACCGTTCGCGAGGGTTCAAATCCTTCTGTCCCTGCCAAGAAAAATTACTGTTGTTATACAGTTTAATAAGAATTCTTTTAAAGGAATTCTTTTTTTATTCTCAAAATTAAATTTACAATTTCATAAAAAGCTACTAAATTTAAAGCAAAAATGAAGTAATAGCAATTCGTAATTAATTTTTATAATTATCATAATACTAGTATAATAAATAATGTGTTTTTTAGTTTATTTTAAATTGAATTATGCTATAATAATTCAAGTCAACACAGCCATTGTTGATTGCGGTTGTAGCCTTAGGGGATTATTTTGATATTAAATAATTTAATTAAAATTTTAAGAGTTAAACTTTAAAAAAGATTAAGCCTGTTAACTTTATCAAGTTCCTTCTTTTCTTCTAGATATTTATTAAATATTAAATTATAATTGTCTTCTAACAAACTTAATTCATTTTGCCATTTTAGATATGCACTTTTATAATTTTTATTTGGTTCTAATTTTACTAATTGTCTTATTTGCTTTTTTAAAACTTGACACTGTCTACTGTATAGATCAACTGTTTTTTTAGCAACTTTTTTCAATTCTCTACTTGTGCTATTTAAAAACATTTCTATATTTCCATCGTTTGTCAGTTGCTTTATTTCTTTTGTATTTTTATTCATTGCTTTTTCCTTTCAAAGTCTAATTAAAATTAAATTATTTAGGTACAAAATTTTTGCTTTTTCTTAGTTATTGATATTATAACACAAAATATTAATTTTTATTACAAAAAAAGCGGTCATTCTAGGCTACATACTTAATTGGAAAAAAATGGCAAAATATGTATGGGTGGTATTAGATGTTATATAATGAAAAAAAATTTAAGTTTGATCCAGAAATCAAACAAGTAATTGCGCAAAATATTCGAAAATTTAGATTGGAAAAGGGTTATACCCAAGAGCAACTTGCAGTTTATGCTGAACGTTCTCCTGAATTCGTTCGTCGAATTGAATCGGAGATGGGTGAAAGAGGATTTTCCATAGAAACTCTTTATAGAATTTCAGTAGTTTTAGAAAAAGACGTTGGTGAATTTTTTAAAAGAGATAATTTAGAATAGTACAGTCAATGATAATATGAACCACTTTTCTTTCATTTAGAAAAGTGGCTTTTTTTGTAAAAATAAAATCAACAAATTAGCAACTTCTTAGAAATTTAGGGCTTTTTATAAAATTTTATTCAAAAAAAATTACAGTTTTTTTACACGTTTATTACAGTTTTCTTACATGTTACAGCTCGTTTTTTATGAGATAATATAACCATGTTAAACGAAGGGAGAAATAAGAAATGGAAAGTAGAGTAAAATGGTTTAACAATGAAAAGGGATTCGGTTTTTTGGAAAATCAAGGTAAAGAAGACATATTTGTCCATTATTCGCAAATAGTGATGGATGGTTATAAGACCTTAAAAGAAGGAGATTATGTAACTTTTAATTTAGTTGAAACTCCAAAAGGACTTCAAGCTAAAAATGTTGAAACAACTAGAAAGTACATGGTGATGAATTAATGTCAGTTAAAATTTTAAGCACAGATGAACTAGCTTTTATTAAAAATATTCCAAATAAAGAGCTAGAAAATAATATTTTATTAATTGGTAATGAAATAGTAAATTTATACACAGCCCAAAGTTGTTACCTAGAAGAATTAAAACGTCGTAAATGCTATAATCGAAATTATTAGTCTTATACGACTTTTTTTGAGCTATTAAATAAAAAAAGAATGCTTTACAGCATTCAAATTAGTTAGCTTTTTTAGCGTTTTCAAGTTTTTTATTTCTCTTTTTTTCATCCAAATATAACTTGTTGATTAATTTTACTTTAACACCTTTTTCATACGCAAAGCATTTTTTTACGCCTTCTGGTAAATTCTTTTTATATACTTTCATCTTTTTCACCTCACAAACAATATAAATTTCCCAAGTATTATATCATAAAATTATAAAGTTGGAAAATTTTATTGAACTAATTGCTTTTTTACCTTGTTTTTGGCTCTTCTAATTATATAATCATACCACTTTTGGTGTTCTTCATCTGTAAAATAGCACTTATAAATATTTAAGGTGGCCAATTTTAATTCTAATTCATCATGTACTTGTAATGACTCCATTTGTTTTTTGCATGAATCGGTTTCTATAAATTCCGACAAATCACTTTTTAAGAAATCGATAATTATATCCTTTTGATTATTATAAACTTTTCTTAAACTTAAAATACATTGTTTTAATTTTAATAATATTTTCTTTTTCATTAATTTTTTATCAATCCAAAGATTGAATCCTTTCTTTCTTAATGAATTATATTGTACCATATTGCTATTTTTTCGTAAATAACTTAAAATAATTTTAGAAAGGATAAGATTTCTTCTAACACCAATAATAAATAACTTGCATAAACTTTAGTAAGTGGATAATTTTGGAAAGGGGGATATTTATGGGATTTCCTCCTAATATTAATCCTGAACTTTTCTCTATTTTAGGAGCTGTAACAGGTATAATTGTGGAAGGCGATTATACTGCTAACGAGTTAAACTCTATCGGTAACTGGATCATTTTAGTTGGCCAGTTTATGTTAACAACGGCTGCTCAGCAGCAACTTATTAATGGCCGTTACCAAAATAACAATGGTAGTCGTATTAGAAGTAATGCTGGCAATCATAGTACTAATAATAAACAATATTCTACGCAGGAACAGCTTCAGGTGTTAGCTAATTATCTTAAAAAGTTGGAAGAGAAAATTGAAGAAATCACAAAGTAAATATGAAAATAATTTCTAAAATACTTAATGCTTTAGTAGCTATCTTTTTAATAGCTAATATTATTGTAGTCTTTTTAATTAATATTCACTTTGCTAATTTAGGAATGATAAAATCCGCTACCAATGAATTAACACCTGATGTCAAAGTAAATGACTTAATTATTTACCAAAAACAAAATACTTATCAAGAAAATGATATAATCATTTATGCTATTCAAAATAAATATTCTCTTGCTAAAGTTAAAAGTACTACTGAATACTTAACTTTTATTAAAGATAATACTAATAAAGAATATAATCCTGTAAGTATTGCTGATGTAAAAGGTAAATCTATTCTAATATTAAATACTCGGCATATAATCCTTTATTTTACAATTGTCTTTGCTTGTTTAATATACTTAATTATTAATATTTTACTATGTCTTAAAGAAATGAAAAAGGACTCCAAGATTACTTCTTAGAGTTCTTTTTTTCATCGTTAGTATCATCGCTAATAACTACAGCATCAATAACATCTTTATTTTTACTTCTCTTTTTCTTTTTTTCTTCTTTAGTCATCGTTTCTTTGACAACACTTTTACTAGTTAACCAACCAAATATTTCTAAAGCTGCATATACCATTAAAACAATACCGATAGTTTGAAAAGCTAGATTAGATTCTAAAATTGTATAAAGTCCTGCTAAGATTAAAAGCAAAGATATAACCAAAAGACTAACAAATTTAGGATTTCCTTTTTTTTCAATTTGCATAGCGTTTGAAAAACGCATAATTCCACTAAGTAAAATCCAACCACCGATTACAAAACGAACCATTGCTTCGACAAAATTAGGAGCAAAGAAAAATATTGAACCAATCGCCATACAACTAATACCAGCCACCATTGGAATAGCTGATACCTGATTATTTTCTCTAACTAAAATATAATTTTTAATACAAGAATATAATCCAAATAAAATTAAAATTCCACCTAGGATTCTTGAAATTACAACAACCATAGCCCCAGGATTAGTAAACATAATTGCACCTAAAATAAAAAATAGAATGGCACTAACAAGAGAACTATTATTATTGTAAGATTTAACTTCAATTCTCATAAAAACCTCTTTTCTTATTTATGATTATACAATAAATAACCCGCTATGGCTAGTAAATATCATGCTATTTATTCTACTTTAATCTTTACCATTTATATACTATATAATATATAGATACTTAGTATATAGTATTTTCATTATTATATATATACTTAATTTTAAAGTTATAATACATAAGGGTGGGCTTAGGGTGGGAAGTAATCCTAAATAATTAAATAAATCATTTAAGCTTCACAAAACTTTCAAATAATACTCATTGCCAATATTACCCAATTAGTGTATGATACGTAGTAGGTGATGGCTGTGAATTTGGAAAAATCATACCTATATTTAAAAAAATTACTAAAAGAAAATGACACTATCGTAATTGGCGTATCAACCGGACCCGATTCCATGTGTTTACTATCTCTTTTAGAAAAAATAAAAAAAGAAACTAAGATTAATATCATAGTTGCTCATGTTAATCATCACGTTCGTAAAGAATCAGAAATAGAAGAAAAATACATTAAAGAATATTGTCATAATCATAATTTAATATGCGAAGTAGCCCACCTAAAACCGGTAAAAAATAACTTTGAAGCCGAAGCTCATCGATTTCGTTATACATTCTTTAAAAAATTAATAACCAAATATAATGCTAACTATTTGATGACCGCTCATCATGGCGATGATTTAGTAGAAACTGTAATTATGCGTGAAATTAGAGGCTCATCTTTAAAAGGATATGCTGGTATAGCTATGAGTACTCTCCATGAAAATTATATTCTCGTAAGACCACTTCTTTTCTATACAAAAGATAATATCTTAGAGTATGCTAAAGAAAATAATATTAAATATTTTATTGATAACACTAACTTTTTAGATAATCATCTTCGTAATCGTATTAGAAAAGATATCTTACCTCTTTTAAAAAAAGAAAATCCTAATGTTCACTTAAAATACTTACAATATAGCGAAGAATTACTAGCTTCTGACAAAGTTTTACAAAACCTTACTAATGAAATAATAAAAAAAGTATATAATAATAATAGGTTAATAATACCCGCATTTCTAAACCAAAATCAGGTGATACAAGAAAGAATAATTAAATTTATTTTAAAAGATTTATATCAAGATAATATTGATATCATAACTAATACTCAAGTTCAAAATATTATCGCTTTAATAAACCGAACTAAACCTAATGAAACTTTACTATTACCTAATAATTTTATCGCTGAAAAGAAATATAATGAATTGATTTTTAGTAAAAAAACTACTAAACAAGTTCAAATTGATACTAAGAAACATAAGTTAAAAGATGTTAATAACTATAATAATCAGGTAATTAAAATAGTAGGAAGCAGTAGTGATACCTCAAACTTTACAACTAGATTAAATAGTAGTGAACTAAGCCTACCTCTTTATATTAGAACCCGCATTATCGGTGATAAAATGACTATTAAAAATATGACTGGTACTAAAAAAATTAAAGATATTTTTATCGATAGTAAAATTCCTCTTCCAAAGAGAAACTCTTGGCTTTTAGTTTGTGATAGTAATGATAATGTTATTTGGTTACCAGGCTTAAAAAAATCAAAATTTGATAAAGAAATTAATGAAAAGTATGATATAATACTAATGTTCGTAAAAGAAGGAGAATAATATGAATAAAAAAAGACAAAATACTGTCAAACAGTTTACACCTTATTTAGTTCTAATTTTAATAATTTGTGCTATGTTATTCTTATATAGTGGCACTGCAACTAAAGTACATGAATTAAAAACTGGTGAATTTTTAAAATATATAAATGAAGGTAAAGTTACAGAAATGACAATTACTCCTAAAAGTGATGAGTCAGTTTACTATATTACCGGTAAAATCGACGGTTATAGCGATAAAGAAACATTTACTGTTCGTATCGTTGGAGAACAATTAGACACTGTAACTGCTTATGCTAGTAGTCATAGCTTAAACCTTTATGATACTAACAAAGACCCAGGAAGTAGTGTAATTCCATATATCGTTGTTAATGTACTTCCTATCGTTGTTATTTGTGCTTGTGGTTATGTTTTATTTATGAAAATGTCTGCTGGTAACAATAAATCAATGGATTTTGGCCGTTCTCGTGCTAAACTAAGTGAAGACGGTGGTAAAGTAAGATTTACTGATGTTGCCGGTTTAGATGAAGAAAAACAAGAAGTTAGTGAATTAATTGACTTCCTTAAAAATCCTAAAAAGTTCCAAAAATTAGGAGCTAGAATTCCTAAAGG
>CAKOKF010000051.1 GCA_934090775.1 uncultured Bacilli bacterium | reverse complement strand
CTCTCATAAAAAATAAGTTTGTCCTAAGCTACTCAAATTGACTTTTTTACTTAGTTTTCAAAGATCATTTAACTTTCTTATACATCAACCTTTTTTTGGCTCATGTACTTAATAGTATACCAGGTTTTTTCAAAAAAGCAATTGTTTTTTTTATTTTTTTTTAACTTTTTTTCTCAAACCTAATTAAGTCAAACTGCTAAATTTACTTCTCTTTTGCAGTTCTTTTTCAGTATATACCAACGTACAATAAAAAGCAAGCAAAAAATTGAATTTTTTCCCGTTTTTGATTAATTTTTATTATTTTAAACAATAATTAAGAAAAATCTAGTCTTTTGGTTAATTGATAGTAAAGTTTTTGGTATTATTAAACTATTATCTATATTAATTTTTTGAGCTTGCATATTTATTTTATATTAAAAATAATTATCTAAATGTTTATAAAAATTATATTTTATTTTTAAAAATTAAAAGTACATAAATAAAATTATAAAATAGCTAAGTTTGACTGGCCATAATATATTTAAAAGCAAAAATTTAAATATTGGTTAATAGAGGCAATATTAAATATAAGCTGTTACACTTAGTACTAAATTAAAGAATTAAATTACAGTGCATTTGAAGTTTAGTTTTAAAATTTTTTAGTAAAAAAAAAATTCCAATATTTATGAAATTTATTTTCTCGCACTATGAATTTAGAAGTTCTTTATATGCTTCATAGTATTTGTTAATAACATTAGGACCAAAAGGACCTCGGTTTTGTTTTTTTAAAAAAATTAAATAACTTAATTCCTTTTTTAAAATATTATCTATTTCATCACTATAATGCATTATTTTTTTATGATAATTATATTCGTTGCAATCCAAAATTCGATATCCTCCATCTGGAAAAACACGCAAATCTAAATCATAATCAATATATTTTATTATATTATCATCAATTACGTATGGACTTGCAATGTTGCAATAATAAAATAAACCATATGGTTTTAATTGTCCAATAACATTAAACCAATGTTTTTTATAAAAAAATAGTATTGCAGGTTCGTTAGTTCTATGACTATGTCCATCATTTTCAGTAACGACAGTTTGATTATTTGCACAAACTAGTTTTTCATCATCTTCAAATAATATGGTTGCTTCATCCCAAGTGCGATGCAAAGTTCCATCATGCTTATAACAATGAATAATTAATCTTTCGCCAACATTTAATTTTGTTTTATTCATAAAAATTTCTCTCTCATTCTTATTATAACGCATTAAAGAGATAAAATTAAGCAAAATTACAAATTCTTAACCATTAGACATTTTTTTGTCGTTTTAATATAATAAATAGAATTGTGAAACATTAAATAAACGCAATTATTTACTATTTTTGTTAACTTTTAATTATTTGTAATACTAGCAAAGTTAGCCAGTAGGATCTATTGAAAGTAAATAATGAATTATATGCGAATAAATTATACTTTTTTAGTCACCATTAGATAAATTATTATTTTCTAAATCATTAGTTAATTCATTTTGAGGAACATCGTACTCAGGAAGCCCCAAAATACTTCTCGCTTTGGCTAGTTGAGTATCAGTATAGCCAGTTATATTTTTTTCATCGTCATACTGATATTCTATTTCAATGCCATAATCCGGACTTATTCCGTATTCATCAATGCATTCATTATCGGGAGTTAGCCAACGAAAAGTAGTATATTTTACTAAAGAACCATCGCTAAGTTTTTTTGTTTGTTGTACTTTACCTTTTCCATATGTTGTCGTACCAACTATTGTTGCCCCATAAGATTCTTTTAAAGCTGCGGCTAAAATTTCGCTTGCTGAGGCTGTAGCACCGTTAACTAATACTACTATTGGATAATTTCTAAAAGTTGTGGTTTCATCATAATAAATTTTGGTTTTTTCGTTTTTTTCATTACCTTCTAAACCATAAATAACTTTACCTTTTTCTAGGAAAAGTGAAGCAGTATCTTTAGCAGCAGTTAATAATCCACCACCATTATTTCTTAAATCTATTATTAGGGATTCAATGTTAGATTCTTCTAATTCACCAAGAGCATTTTCAACTTGAGTTGCTAAAGTATCACTAAATGAAGAAATAGATAAATAACCCACTTTTTTATCGTTGCCTTCTAAAATCTTATAATCAATTACAGGAGTTGCTAAGGATTTTATGGCTACTTCAACATCGAAAGAATTATCATTACGCGATATTGTTAATTTAGCTTTCTTATTAGAACTTTCCTTAATTAGTTTGGCAATATCACTACTATTTTTGCCTTCAATACTTTCCCCGTTAATGGCAATTATTTTATCACCTTTTTCAAGCCCTGCTTCTTGTGCAGGGGTGTTTACGTAAACTTTTTCAATTAACCCAGGTTCATTGCCATTAATAGCTATGCCTATCCCTTCATATTTTCCATTTAGAGAATTACTTAATAGATCAGCATTTTCCTTATCCAAAAAGGAAGTATAATTGTCACCAGCACCACTCATAAGTCCGGATATAGCTCCGTCAATAGCAGCTTTTTTATCAATATTTTCGTAATAACTGTCGTTTAAAGTAGCATAAACATCTAAAAATTCTTGAATGTTTTCATCCTTTAAGAGAGTGGTGTATGGAGTACCATTATTAGTACTATATTTATGATTAACTATTGTTCCACTAGCAATTGTACAAACAATACCAGTCAATATAATCATAGCGATGGTTTCTTTCAATGTAAAATTAGGAGATTCTTTGTAACGAATGGCTTGTTGGTCATTAGACTTATTATCTTTTAAATTAACATTACTAATATCTTCTTTTTCTAAAACAGGCAAACCAATGTTTGCAGCATCAATATTAGAAATTTTATCTTCTAAATTGATTTCAATATGTTTAATATTAGAATCTATTTTTTCATCGTTAAGCTTAATTTCGCTATTTGATCTATAGTTATTGCATGCTTCGTTATTGTTTGCATTTAACGGTTCTATATTTGTAATATCATTTTGATTTTCAAATTTTTTTATATTCATATCATTTATATCTTTATCCATATATTATCACTATATACATAGTACCATAATTTCATTTTTTAGAAAAGAGAATATTTTTTCTCTAGCCAATCTTTATTTAAATTAAAATTAATTATTTGTTCTATATTAAAAATGATAAGGACTATTTAAACTATTGATAATTGTATTAAATTTATCAACTTTTGATCTTAAAAATGTATTTAATTGTTATAAATAATGGTTATTGCACTTATCTTTATTATGAGTATTGACTTGGATAAAATATGATTAAGATTGGTTATAAGCAAAATTATGTTGGTGTATCTTATGTATTTATATAAAATCTTAAAATTAAAAGTCAGCATAATAGCTGGCTTGTTTAGTTTGCGTCTAAAATTTTTAATTCTTTTTTGATGGCTTCAACTGACTCATATGCGCTTACAATTTTATTATCTTTAACTTTTAATAAAGTAATTTTTCCAAAGCGAAGGTCATCTAGATTAGTAGCAGTTGGATTAGTTTTATCATCACTAGCAATATACTTGCTATTTATGGGATTATTTAAATCAACTGTATATGTCTCTTTAATATCTTTTCCACTTTTATATTGTGTTAATAACCTTGCATAACTACTAGCTTCTTCAATTGTAGAGTCATAAATTAAAACGTAGTATTCATCAGTTCCTTTATTTAGCATTGTCCCAACAATAGCTTTAGTAGGATCAATATACGTGGTACTAGAGCTATTATTAGAATTGTCATTATTGCTATCTTTATTAACAACTTTAGTAGTAAATATATAAATTACCCCAACTAAAATTATAAGAATTATAAGAATTATTGCAAACTGCTTTACGGTTTTTGTTTCATTATTGTCTAAATTCATATCATCACGCTTAATCAATTAACTATCATATTTTAAATAAGATAATTCAAAAAAAATTTTAATAATTTTTTTGTTACTTCATTTGGTAATAATTATTAATTGATTCCTTTCTACTTGCACCTAATATCATTATAAACAAAAATAGGGTAATTTCAAGACTTAATTCTTTTTTTAGAATTATGTATGTTGAAATTATGGTTATTTTTAAAGACATTTTACTTGAAATACTATTAATTATTCTCGAAAAATTTTTAAAGTTATCTAAAAAAGCTTTTACTTAAATTTAATAAGTAAAAGTTTCTTTGGGAATAAAGGTTATTTACCAGTAACAATAGTATTGGAAATCGAATTGGCCACATTTAATAATTCTTCACTTGTAAGACTTGATCCGGCTAAATAATAGTCTATATTATTGCTAGTCCAATAAATAGCATTACCACTTAAAGCACCAATCGTACCATTCATCATTAATGGTTCACCATAAATAGGAATTACTTCAAGCTCTTCACGAGTATTGCTTGCTTCTTCAACTAAGACAAAGTCCTTAGCACCACCAAACGTTAAGATTGCGCGATTACCGTTATCAGTATTTATAGTCTCTTTGGCTGTTAAATAAGTATCTTTTGGTATATAAAGAGGATATAAAATATCATTAAAACTTGATGTTTGACTTGAATCTTCAGGTGTATTACCATCTACCACTTTTGATAAATCAAAATAATCATCATCTAAAGCTGCTTTATAATCAATAGAATTTATATTAAATATAATGCACTTTGTATCATTAGAATCATAAACTTCGATCTTTTTCAAATTCATTTCTTTGTCAAAATAAAGTTTTTGATAGTTTAGCTTATTATTATTTGGATAATTAACATTACTTGTTAAAATGTAATAATCATTTTCTTCAACATACTTTTTGTCTTCAGTTCCCACTAAGTCATTAAGAACGGATGCTAAAATGTATGTTTGACTACTATTTTCTGGCCAGCTGCTTTGAAACTTAAAACTTTTATTTAAACTTGGGGTTACTACATATACACCATCTTTATTTTTTAAAATAATTTGTTCATGACCACTAGTTTGGTTAGTTAAGACAACTTTATAATAATCTCCTTTCTTATAAGATACGGCAATATCATAATCAAACTTATCATCAGCATTGATAATTTCTAAAGTACCAGCCATACTATAAGATTTGCTACTATTAACGTTATCCTTAAATTCTTTAACAATTTTTTTCTCCATATTAGTACTGCAGCCCACCAAGAGGAATAAACACATTAAAAGGGCAATTATTTTTTTCATATTATTTATAACTCCTTTTCTAATAAATTATATTAGTATTTGTGAATAATATGAAAAATTTTAGACATACTACAAAAAGAAAGGAATATAGAATGAAAACAGTTCAAAAAATTTGCCTAGTACTAACAATTATTGGGGCAGTTAACTGGGGTTTAATTGGCTTATTTGACTTTAATTTAGTTTCAACTTTATTTAAAGGCAGTACTGCTCTTCAAAACATAATTTATGTAATTGTTGGTATATGTGGTTTAGTAAATATTGGTATTTTATTTGCTGATATTGACTATGCTGGCGAAAGAAAAGATTAAGAGAATTGGACTTTTTAATTGAATTTAGGTCTATTAAATTTTCTACTAAAAAAAATCTTAATACTTAAAGAATAATGGTTATTCTTGAGTACAAAGATTTTTTTATTTTATATTTAACTATTTTTTTTACTTTCATTAGTTAGTGATACTTCAATTTCAGTTTCAACTATAAATTTAACCATTGAGGCGCTAGAAGTATTACCGGTGATATAAACAGGAACTTTATACGTACCAGCAGCATAGCCCGTTAAATCAATATATGCTGAAATACTAGAGTTATCAATCGAATCAATGATATTTTCGACGCCAATTACTTGAACGTTTACAGAAGCATTGCCGATAGCATTAGCAACAAGTCCGCTTGGCGTATTTCGAACACTGATTTGAACATTTTCTAAGGTTTTTTGTTTAGCTTCGCCAAAATTAACGACGATACTAGCACTTGTAGTTGGCATATAGCGAACACCAGTCGGTTTAGAAATTGTAACATTATAAGTCTTTGAAGCATTGTTTCCTTGATCAGTTAAATCGATTGTTACAGGAACACAGTCAATTGATTCTAGAGCGGATTGCTCACCATAAATAGTAATATTGTAATCACTCTTACCGTTAATTGTTATAGAACTAATGGCTTTACCAGCAACTAAATCGCCAGTTGTTAATAATTGAATAGGTACACTCTTACTATAAGATGTGAATGTTATGGTAGCACTGATGGAAGATGGAACAATTTCTACATTTTTAAGAATATTTCCGGTTTCATCATACGCAACGATAGGAACATTTTCTAAAGTATAAGTGCCCTTAGTAGTGAATTCTTTATTATTTAAATCAATTAAAGCTTTTACAGTAGCAATTTTATTTAAAGTATCTTGGCTTCCTTTAACGACAACTTCGCTCTTATTTAATTCAATGTTAGAGACACTTAGTTCTGGATAAGCTTCATTTAATTTATCTTGGTTGATAACGTCATATGTTATACTTTTTAAACTTGAAACTTTTTTCTTTATAGTTACATAGATGTAATTTGGATCTAATTTATAATTTAAAGTATTAATCGTTTGATTATAAGTTAATTTAACACGATAAGGTTCATCTCTTGGAGTGTAATCAGTAAGATCTAATACTACTTCATTTTGACCTAGTTGTTTTGCCAAATAAAGGTCACTTTTACGCCCAATTAAAGTTATATCGGCAGTTTCCGGTAAATCTTCAATAACGTAAGCTTCAGTATTGTATTCTACTTTTATTGGTTGATTAGTAATGATTTCTGCCTCAGTTTCTACTAGGTTTATAACTTTACTATCGATAAGAACAAATACAATTATAGCAAGGCCTAAAGAAATATATAAAAGCATATTTGGACGATTAAGAAGTTTTTCTATTTTAAAATTGTTTTTATTTATCTTTTTATCAATACTATATATTACTTTGCTTATAGGAGTAATAATATATCTATCTAGTAAGCTATAAAGAAATTTGAAAAAAGATGCAATTAGTTTAAATAATTTACTCATCTAGATCACCACTTTCTTCATCTTTATCCGAAGTGCTATCAGCATCATAGAAAATTTCCGTTTTTGGACGTAATTCTTCTACTAAAGTCATTCTAAATTCATCTAGGGATAGATTATATTTAAGTTCGCCGTCTACAGCGATGGAAATTTTACCAGTTTCTTCAGATACAACTAAAGCGATAGCATCTGTTTCTTCAGCAATGCCTAAGGCTGCACGGTGTCTTGTTCCTAAACGTTTAGAAATAGCGGGATTCATACTAGTTTTAAAAACAGCTCCAGCGCAGGTAATTCTATCTCCTTGGATAATCACGCCACCATCATGAAGAGGGCTATTTGGAAAGAAAATTGTTCCAAGAAGAGGACTGGTTAAATCAGCATAAACTTTAGTAGCGGGAGTAATATATTCTTGTAATGACATATCACGTTCAATAACGATTAAAGCCCCAATACGATTTTTCTTTAAGTATTCTACAGCATCCATTATTTCATAAACTACTTTTTCACGTTCATCAACAGTTAAAATCTTATGACGACCAAGTAGCTGAGTACGACCAATTGATTCTAGAACATTTCTTATTTCCGGTTGAAAAATCACAATGATTGCTAATGGTCCCCATTCTAAAATGTATTCCAATAATAGACCGATTGTATATAAATTTAAGATATTACTTATTACTTTTATTATAATAATTAGGAAAATTCCTTTGACAATAAGTACCATTTTAACATTATTTTTAATATTTTTTAGTATGTAATAAAACATTAACCATACTAAAGAGATATCAATTATTTTGGTAATGGTACTCCAAATTGTTTGTAGTGTCATATCTACATCTCTCTTTCTTATTCTAGTTTATTATAGCAAATTATTATTTACTTTTCTAGTACTTATATAATGACAACACTTTGGCCCAATTCTATAGATATTAATGATTTTAAAGTTTTATTTGATTTTACCAATATTTATTTTTCTTTTATTTATAGATCTTCGTATATTATTTTAATATTTATTATATTTTGGTGTAAAAAATGAAAGTGTTAATTTATTATGCACTTGGATATAATTACAAAAAAATAGTATTAGTAATTAACTTCTAATACCATTAATTTTTATATAATTTATAAATTTAATTTTAAC